>NZ_DEYR01000080.1:0-22775 GCF_002364635.1 Pseudomonas sp. UBA3153 | reverse complement strand
CCTGCAGCACCACGCCGGCCGCGCCGAGCGCCACGCCGACCAGCAGGCCTAGCAGGGTGCGCGGCAGGCGCAGCTCGAAGACCACGAAGCGCGCCTCCTCCGCGCCCTGCCCCAGCAGCGCCCGCACGCCTTGCAGCGGATCGACGTTGCCGGCGCCGAACAGCAGGCTGGCCAGGCACAGCACGAGCAAGGCGCCAGCGCAGAGCAGCAGCGCGGCGCTCACGGAAAGTTGGGAGGCGCGCGCGGACATCAGTCGTGCAGCGCCTTCTCCACGTCATCCAGCACGATCTGCGCGGCCAGCGGCCCGGAACCGCTGCTCCAGACCTGGCCGTCGACGCTCAGCAGCTTGCCGTGGCTCACCGCGTTCAGCCGCTCGAAGGCCGGCTGGCTGCGCGCCTGTTGCAAGGCCTTGTCGCCGTCCGGATTGAGGGTGGCGAGAAACAGCCAGTCGCCGTCGACCTGCGAGAGGTTCTCCAGGCTCAGGGTGTCGCTGTGCGGTTTCTCGGTCAGCGAGCGCGCCAGCGCCGTGCTGTCGAAGCCCAATTGGCCGAGCAACTGGCCGGCGAACAGCTGGTTGGACATGAGGATCGGCCCCTGCGGGTTCCAGCGCACCACGGAGGCGACGACGCCCGGCTTGACGGCTTTCTTCAGCGCGGCGATGCGCGCGGCGATCTGCTCGAGATAGGCATCGGCCTCAGCCCGCTTGCCGAGGGCCTGGGCATAAAAGGTGGTGACGTCGCGCCAGGCGTCGAAGGCGTTGCCCCTGGGCACCAGCGTCGGCGCCATCAGGCTGAGCTTGGCGTAGAGGTCGCGATTCAGATCGGGTGCGGCGAGGATCAGGTCGGGCTGCAATTGCAGCACTGCCTCCAGGTTCACCTCGCGGGTCGTGCCGACCAGCGCGATGGGGCCGGCCTTGTCCTTGAGGTAATTGGCGACACCGCTGCCGCCGCGCGTGGCGAGCGTGCCGATCGGTTTCACACCCAGCGCCAGCGCGGTGTCCAGCGCCGTCTCGGTGAGTACCACCACGCGCTGTGGCGCGCCGTCCACGCTGACCGCGCCGTAGGCGGTGTCCAGCGTGCGTGGAGCAGCCCCGGCATGCACCGTGAAGACCAGCACCCAGGCGCCGAGCAGCGCCCCGGCAGTACGTAGGGAACGGGAAATCGAGGGGAGGAATACAGGAGACATGACCATTTCCTTGCTGTCGGAACGGGCGAAGACGCGGGGGCGAAAGAATATACCGGGAGGCAGACAATAATCGTTCTCAAACGCCAGATATTTGTATCAGGTCAATGGGAGCGGGCTTCCAAGAGGGCCATCGGCGCCCCCGCGCCCGGTCTCACTGGCCATCCTGGGCCAGCTCCGCCGGCGTCTTGCCCACCGCCAGGCGCAGCGCCAGATCGAGGGAAACCGGCAGCAGCGGACCGTGGCCCATGCCGGGAAACGCGCGATAGCCGACCTGCATGCCCGGCCGTTGCGCCAGGCGCCTGGCCAACTGCGCGATGGCATCCGGCGGCACCGCGGCCTGGGCCTCGCGGCGCGCCTGGAGCACCTTGTCGTCCACCCCCGGCGGCGGTGTGCCAGCGGCCGGGGCCTCGCCGTGCATCAGCAGCAGGCGCTTCGGCCTGCTTTCGCGGCTGGCGAACGCCTTCTCCTCGCTGAGGACGAAACCCTTCTGCCACCACAGCGACGGATCGGCGGCGGCGTAGAACTGGAAGCTCTGCGGCCGGGTGAACAGGCAGTGCAGCACCAGCAACCCGCCGTAGGAATGGCCCCAGAGCGTCTGCCGCGACCTGTCGAGCGGCGCGCGTTCGGCCACCGCCGGCTTGATGCGTTGCTCCAGCAGGTCGAGGAACCGGTCCGCCCCGCCGCCCTGGCGGTCACGGGAGAGGTCGTCGATGACGTGCGCCACGCCCGGCATCGGCGGCGTGTAGTCGTAGGCCCGGGCGATCACGTCGAAGCGCAGGTCGGTGGCGTAACCGATCGCCACCAGCACCGGCGGGCCCTGTCGGTCCAGTTCGCCGAGGCGCTTCTCGTCCAGCGCGCCCATGGCGGCGTTGCCGTCGAGCAGGTAGATCACCGGGTAGCCGGTCCGGGGCGCCGGTCGCCGGGGCACGCCGACCCAGATGTGGTAGTGCCGCGCGCCGTCCGCCGAGAGCATTTCCAGGGTCTCGAAGCGGTAGAAGGCCGAGCCACGCTCGGCGATCGTCGGGCCGAGCTTTTCGCTCAGGTCGGGCTTGGCCTGTACCGGAGCAGCGATGCCCAGGCACAGCAGAAGGGAAAGCCACAGAACGCGCTTCATCGATTCACCCCTCTCCGTGGCCGCCAGATCGGGTCGTCCGCAATCAGCGGAATGCGAGGGGAAACGAGACTGATAGACTGCATGGAGACGGCCCGAGATCAAATGAGAACGATTCTACATCGCCGTCGATCGTTAGTGCCCAGGGAATCGCGGCGCATTGCACACACCACCGAGCGGGGGCCGATCATCGTGTTGACGGATTTGGGGATAAAGGGACGTGTCCTGCTGCTGACGCTGCTGCCCACCAGCCTGCTGGCGCTGATGCTGGGCGGCTACTTCACCTGGATGCAGCTTTCCGACCTGCAATCCCAACTGCTCCAGCGTGGGCAGATGATCGCCGAGCAGCTGGCGCCGCTGGCCGCGGCCTCGCTCGCGCGGCGCGACAGCGCGCAGCTCGAACGGATCGCCGACGACGCCCTGGAGAATCCCGACGTGCGCGCGGTGAGCTTTCTGGGTTCCGACCGCGCCCGCCTGGCCCACGCCGGGCCGGGCATGCTCAACCTGATGCCCGATGGCGACGGCAATCGCCTGTCGCTGAACAGCGGCAACGACGCCACGCGCTTTCTCCTGCCGGTGTTCAACCGCCATCGCGCACTCAGCGGCGACCTCGACCCGAGCGGAGACGAGCGCCTGCTCGGCTGGGTCGAGGTCGAGCTGTCGCACCAGGGCACCCTGCTGCGCGGCTACCGCAGCCTGCTCGCCAGCCTGTTGCTGATCGTCACGGGCCTCGGGGTGACCGCGCTGCTCGCGCTGCGCATGGGGCGCACCATCAATGAACCCCTGCTGCTCATCCGCCAGGCCGTCGCGCAGCTCAAGGACGGCCATCTGGAAACCCGCCTGCCGCCGCTGCGCAGCCGCGAACTGGACCAGGTCGCCGAGGGCATCAACAGCATGGCGCAATCGCTGCAGAGCGCTCGCGAGGAACTGCAGCACAGCATCGACCAGGCCACCGAGGACGTGCGGCAGAACCTGGAGACCATCGAGATCCAGAACATCGAGCTGGACCTGGCGCGCAAGGAAGCGATCGAGGCCAGCCGCATCAAGTCCGAATTCCTCGCCAACATGAGCCACGAGATCCGCACCCCGCTCAACGGCATCCTTGGCTTCACCAACCTGCTGCAGAAGAGCGAGCTGACCTCGCGCCAGCATGACTACCTGGGCACCATCGAGAAATCCGCGGAGAACCTCCTCGGCATCATCAACGAGATCCTCGACTTCTCGAAGATCGAGGCCGGCAAGCTGATGCTGGAGAACCTGCCGTTCAATCTGCGCGACCTGCTCCAGGACACCCTGACGATTCTCGCCCCGGCGGCCCACGCCAAGCAGCTGGAGCTGGTCAGCCTGGTCTATCGCGACACGCCGCTGGCGCTGGTGGGCGATCCGCTGCGGCTCAAGCAGGTGATGACCAACCTGGTGAACAACGCGATCAAGTTCACCCGCGAAGGCTGCATCGTCATCCGCGCCATGCTCGAAGAGGAAAGCGACGACCGCGCGCAACTGCGCATCAGCGTCCAGGACACCGGCATCGGCCTCGCCGAAGACGAACTGCGCGCGCTGTTCCAGGCGTTCAGCCAGGCCGACAACTCGCTCAACCGCCAAGCCGGCGGCACCGGCCTCGGCCTGGTGATCTCCAAGCGCCTGATCGAGCAGATGGGCGGCGAGATCGGCGTCGACAGCACGCCGGGCGAAGGCTCGGAGTTCTGGGTCAGCCTGACCCTGCCCAAAGCCCGCGACGACGCCGACGACCTGCCGCGCGCGCCGCTGGCCGGCCGCCGCGTGGCGATTCTCGAGGGCCACGAACTGGCGCGCCAGGCGCTGCGCCACCAGCTCGAGGACTGTGGCCTCGAGGTGCTCGAATTCCCGGTGCTCGACGACCTCATCGATGCGGTCGCCGGCCAGCGCGACACGCCCCGACCGATCAACCTGGCGGTGCTCGGCGTCAACCTTAAGGATTTGCCCCCCGAGCCGCTGAGCCAGCAGGTCCACGCCCTGGAAAGCCTCGGCTGCAAGGCCCTGGTGCTCTGCCCGACCACCGAGCAGATGCTCTATCACGACGCATTGCCCGACGCCGACAGCCAGTTGCAGGCCAAGCCTTCCTGCACGCGCAAACTGCACCGCGCCCTGGGCGATCTGCTCAACGCGCCGCCGCCGCGCCTGCTGCCCACCATCGCGCCGAGCAACAGCCGGCCGCCGCGCCTGCTCTGCGTCGACGACAACCCCGCCAACCTGCTGCTGGTGCAGACGCTGCTCAGCGACCTCGGCGCCGAAGTCGTCGCGCTGGACAACGGCGAGGCCGCGCTGAAGGCCGTCGCCCGCACGCGCTTCGACCTGATCTTCATGGACGTGCAGATGCCCGGCATGGACGGCCGCCAGACCACCGAGGCGATCCGCGCCTGGGAAACCGAGCACCAGCAGGGCCAGGTGCCGATCGTCGCGCTGACCGCCCATGCGCTGGCCCACGAGAAACGCATCCTGCTGCGCAGCGGCATGGACGACTACCTGACCAAGCCGATCAACGAACGCCAGCTCAGCCAGGTGGTGCTCAAGTGGACCGGCCTGAGCCTGCTCGGCAGCGCCGCGCGCAGCGAACCCCACGCGCCCCATAGCAATTCCACGCTGCCGGTACTGGACGCCGAGGAAGGCCTGCGCCTGGCGGCCGGCAAGGCCGACCTCGCCGCCGACATGCTGCGCATGCTGCTGGAGTCGCTGGAAGTCGACCGCCAGGCGATCCGCCAGGCGCGTGAAAGCTGGGAACGCACGGCGCTGATCGAGCGCGTGCACCGGCTCAACGGCGCCACCCGCTACTGCGGCGTGCCGCAACTGCGCGACGCCTGCCAGCGCAGCGAAACCCTGCTCAAGCAGGACGACCCGGGTGCCGCCGCCGCCCTCGGCGAACTGGACGCCGCCATCGAGCGCCTGCTCGACGCCGCCGCGACCGCCTGACCGGCGAAGCGCCCGTGCCGGCAGCGCGTGATAGCATGCCGGCCAGCGCTTTTGCCCGATCCGCGAACACGAAGAACCATGGCCGAACACGATTTCCGCTACAGCCTGCTCAACCCGCAACACACCCTCAACGAATGCCGCGCGCTGGCGCCGGGCCGTTACCAGGTCACCGGCAACGGCGGCTCGATCAACGCCGGCGATACCCTGCTGGTGACCCTCAAGGGCAGCCGCGACCTGTGCCTGCGCCTGCAGGTGGAAAAGGTCCGCCACCTGATCAATCCGCCCGGCCAGTGGCTCGCGGTGGCCAATGGGCCGGCCTTCCGCGAACTGGAAATCCGTCAGTGGAGCGTCGATTGCGACGGCTGCGCCAAGCATCTCGACTTCGAGTTCGCGGTGGACGCCAAACTCGGCGACAAGGCCCGAGCGCCGGCCGCCGAAGCGCGCATCGCCGAGCTGGGCTGGGCCTCGGTCGACGGACGCCACCTGTGTCCCCAGTGCCGGGAAAGCGCCTGATGAAAACCCCGCTGAGCCTCGCCCTGTGCGCCGCCACGCTGGTCGGCTGCGCCAGCCACACGCCGCTGCAGACCGAGCGTAGCTACAGCGTCGAATGGATCGGCGAGCGCCCGCTGATCGACCGCAGCCACCTCACGATGACCTTCGGCGCGGACGGACGCGCCTATGGCCACGCCGGCTGCAACCACTGGTTCGCCCAGTACACGCTCAAGGGTGAACAGCTCGGTTTCGACTTCCCCGGCAGCACCCGCAAGAGCTGCGCTCCGGCGCTGATGGAACAGGAACGGCGCTTCCTCGACGCCCTCGGCACGGTGCGCCGCTGGGACGTATCGGAACAGGACGAATTGCGCCTGTGGCCTGCCAGCGGCGAACCGCTCCGCCTGCTGCCGGAACGCTGAGCGGCAAACCGGCATTCCTGCGCGAATGCCATGCCTTCAGGGCGCGAACAGCTCCATCTGTTCGCTCATTCCGCGCAAATCCAGCAGGCGCACGCCGACGCCAAGCAGGCGCACCGGCTTCCCGCCGCGGGCATGCGCGGCGCTCAGCAGCTGGGTGTAGCTGTCCAGATCGCGCCCGGCGCCGGCCTGCTCCAGGGTGGTCTGGCTGAAGTCGTGGAACTTCACCTTGACGAAGGGTTTGTCCGCCCGGTAGCTCTTGTCCAGCCGCTCCAACCGTCCGTTCATTTCCTCGAGAAGGCCCGGTAGCTGGGCGATGCAGGCTGCCAGATCGGGCAGGTCCTGATCGTAGGTGTTCTCCACGCTGAGCGATTGCCGGCGGTTCTCCACCTGTACCGGACGCTCGTCGATGCCCCGCGCCAGGTTCCACAGGCGCTCGCCGAAACTGCCGAACTCGCGCGCCAGGGCCAGCTTGCTCCAGCCGAGCAGGTCCGCGCAGCCCACGATGCCCTGGCGCGCCAGGCGCTCCGCCGTCACCTTGCCGACCCCATGCAGCTTGCTCACTGGCAGCGTGGCGACGAAATCCGCAACCTGGTCCGGGGTGATGACGAAGAGCCCATCGGGCTTCTTCCAGTCGCTGGCGATCTTCGCCAGGAACTTGTTCGGCGCCACGCCGGCGGACACGGTGATGCGCAGCTCCTTCCAGATGCGCCGGCGGATGTCCTGGGCGATGCGGGTGGCGCTACCGGCGAAATGCCCGGCGTTGGAGACGTCGAGAAACGCCTCGTCCAGCGACAGCGGTTCGATGATCTCGGTGTAGTCGCGGAAAATCGCCTGGATTTCACGCGAGGCTTCGCGGTAGGCCTCGAAGCGCGGTTTGACGATCAGCAGGTCCGGACACAGCTTCAGCGCATGCCGCGACGACATCGCCGAACGCACGCCATAGGCGCGCGCCTCGTAGTTGCAGGTGGCGATCACCCCGCGCCGATCCGCCGCCCCGCCCACCGCCAGCGGCCGGTTGGCCAGGGCCGGATCGTCACGCATCTCGATCGCGGCGTAGAAGCAGTCGCAGTCCACGTGAATGATCTTTCGTTGTGGCTTAACCGGTTGATCCAACATGCAATTTCCGAAATCGGAGGCGAACGACGCTTCTCGCAGGGTCAGCGTACAATCTTACACCGCCACGAACTGTATGAATAAACAGTCAAACCCTCTTGAAGATCCCGCAAGGCGTTCGATGCACCCTCCCCGGCGCCGGCGAGTGCAGGGCAAGGTGGCCTGCGGCCTTGCGAGGGCCGCCCCCCTACCCCAAAGGACCGATGTGATGCAGTCGACATTTACGAGCTGACGAACGGCCGGAATGTGTCGGCTTTGGTAAAATTCCCCAACCAACCTTCGAGTACGCCCCGGTGAAAGAACAACGCACTTTTCACGCCCTGCGTGCCCACATCGATGAGATGCTCTCCAAGGGCGCCGTCATCGTCGGCCGCGATCCGCTCAGACTGAACGTCGACGGCACCCTGTTCCGCGTCGCCCACGGCATGCTGATCAGCCAGGCGGCTGCCTGATCCTTCGGTTTTCCCTCCCCCGCTGAACCCCTGTCGTCAGCGCCGCTGACGTCCGCCTGTGCCCTTGCCCCTCGCGTCACGGTTGTGTGCCTCGTCCCGACGCGGCTAGGCTGCACGCTCGACGACCGGTGGAGCCTATAGATGACGGAGCGGGTGAACTTCAAGGACAAGATTTCCCGGGAGCGCCCCTATCCGGGCGCACTGCGGGAGAACTTCAGGGTTCCCGCCTGCAGCGTGCAGGACCTCATCGACCAGTTCGAGAGCGACCGCGGGCGCATCCTCAACTCCGCCGCCATCCGCCGCCTGCAGCAGAAGACCCAGGTCTTCCCGCTGGAGCGCAACGCCGCCGTGCGCAGCCGTCTCACGCATTCCCTCGAGGTTCAGCAGACCGGCCGTTTCATCGTCAAGACGCTCTACAAGCAGCTCGGTGAGCGCGCCGCGGAGTTCGGCCTGGACGGCCTGGAAGGCGCCGTGGAAAGCCTGGTTGAGATGTCCTGCCTGATGCACGACATGGGCAATCCGCCGTTCGGGCACTTCGGCGAATACGCGATCAACGCCTGGTTCGAGCGCCACCTCGACGGCCTTTTCGAACGCGCGGTGCCAGCCCCGGGCGATGCTGCGCTGCGCGGCGCCATGCTCCGCGACCTGAAGAACTTCGAGGGTAACGCCCAGGCCATCCGCCTCGCGGTACGCCTGCTGCGCCTCAACCTGACCTACACGCAGACCGCCGGGCTGCTCAAGTACGTGCGCCCGGCCAGCCAGCCGAAACCCGAGCGCGGCAGTCCCGGCGCCTATCTGAACAAGAAGCCCGGCTATTACCTCTCGGAAAGCGACTACATCGACGCCCAGTGCGCCGCGCTGGCGATGCCGCCCGGCACGCGCCACCCGCTCACCTACATCATGGAAGCGGCGGACGACATCTCCTACTGCCTGGCGGACATCGAGGACTCGGTGGAGAAAGGCATCCTCGACATCGATCGGCTGGCCCAGATGCTGACCGAGAAGTTCGCCAGCCTGAGCGACGCCGAGGCGAGCATTCCCGGTGCACGCAAACCGTTCCGCGCGGTGGTGGACTACGCCCTGCAACGCGCCCACCGGGAGACGGTGAACAAGACCGGGGAGTTCTTCATCTGGCTGCGCGTGGGAATGACCCACCCGCTGGTCAAGCACGCCGCCGCGCAGTTCATCGAGCATATCGAGGACGTCTACCACGGGCGCCTCGACCGGGCGCTCATGGAGGACGGCGGCATTCACCAGGCGATGGTGGACACCTTCAAGGAGGTCGCCCGCGAGCAGGTGTTCAGCCACCGCGAGGTGGAAACCCTGGAACTGCAGGGCTTTCGCATCCTTCAGGGACTGCTGGATTTCTATGCGCCACTGATGGCGGAATCCGGAGCGTCGTTCCGCGCGCTCGCCGAGGGCAGCTCGAGCAAACCGCTGCACCTGCGGCTGCTGATCAAACGCCTGGCCGATACCGACATCAAGGCTTATCTCGAAGCGTTGCGGCAACTGCCCGAGGGTGACGACCCGACGCTCTGGGAGTTCTACCATCGCTGCCGGCTGCTGCAGGATTTCGTCAGTGGCCTGACCGACCAGTCGGCCCACGACGAGTACCGCACCCTCTCCGCGCTGTGAAATCGCCGGACAGCGTCTTCCGCGCGCCTGCCGGCCGTGGATCGCACGAGAGAAACCGCGATGCCAGGGCCTTCGCGCTAAATAATTGAAGAAAAAACAATTTTTTCTCAGCCACGCGGTTGACAGCTTTGCTTTGGACTGTAGAATGCGCACCCACAGACGCGGGATGGAGCAGTCTGGTAGCTCGTCGGGCTCATAACCCGAAGGTCGTTGGTTCAAATCCGGCTCCCGCAACCACTCTTGTCGGCACGCTCGAAATGAGCGAATCGACAAAACAGAAAGGCCTGCAGCGATGCAGGCCTTTTTGTTTTCCGCTGGAAAAATCCCGGCGCTCGCCGACACTTCCGCGCCCTCCTCGCCGACTCCACCAGCGCGATGCCGCCCGATGATCCGGATGACCGGAACACCGTCGGCCGAACCGTCGCCGGCTGAAAAACTCGAAAGGACATGCCCGGCACTTTCGCCCGCATTCCAGACAGAAGAAGCCATCATGACAGCGCCCGAAGAAAAATCCGTCGAAGGTCTGCGCCACGCCTTCGAGCCCTTCAGGACGGAAATCGTCTCCAACGGAACCGATATCGAACTGCAGGTCTACGACCCCGCGAACATCGATCCGTGCATCGTGGTTTTCCCGCAGAGCCGGATCGACAGCGAGGAAGGCTTCGACCAGATCGTGGCCGAGGTGCGCGAACGCCTGGCGGAATCGACGGCGCGGGCGAAGGAACTGTCCCGGGCGAAGGACCAGTAACGGCGTCGCCCACGGCTGCACGCATGCCTCGATAGCGATACGCGCGTCCGGCGCCGCATCGGGCGTCAGCGAATCAGCTCGAACGGGTATTCGAGCACCAGGTAGATGCGGTCGATGTCCCGTCCCGCCTGGGCCGCGTTCGCCCGGTGGCTGACGTAGGTGAAATGCAGCAGCGTGCCCGCTGCCTGGCCCGAGGCGACGCGGTAGGCCAGGTCGAGGTCGCGTTCCCAGTGCTTGCCGCCCTTGCCCTGCGTGGGCACCTGTTGCTGGAGCTGCGCGTCGAAGCGGGTGTAGGCGCCGTCCAGCAGGGCGTGCGTGCCGTCGATATCGCTGCCACGCACGTAGCGCGCCATGAAGGTCAGGCCGGGCAACAGCGTGGCAAGGTCGAGGTCGTAGCGCGCCTGCAGCGAGCGTTCGTTGGGGCCGTTGAAGTCGGCGTACTTGATCGCGTTGGCCAGGTAGATGGAGTCGCCGCCGACGAAATCGAACGGTGTGTCGCCGTGGATCTTCTGGTAGCCGAGCGCGAACGCCTGGGCGCCCAGGGTCAGTTTGCCGAACAGGCTCCAGGCCAGGGTGTCGATGGCGCCGGCCTTGGCGCTGCCGGTGTCGCGGGTGCGATAGGCATCCAGCGTCCAGCTGAAGGATCGCCCGGCGGCGAAGTCGGTGCGCTGGTGCAGGTTGGCATAGAGCTGATTCCAGGTGTCGCTGAGCGAGCCGGCATAGAGCGCGCCGCCCCAGGGCTCACTGCCTGGCGACTGGATTCCGGCGAAGCTGATCGACGAGCCGCGGGTGCTGGCGCCGTAGCCGTCGAAATCGCTGTCCGAGCTCGTTTCGTTCTGGTTCCTGAAGGCATGGAAACGCCCCGCAGACCAGTCGTAGCCCTGCACCGCCCCCTGCAACAGCGCGCCGCTGGCGTACTCCGGCTGCAGGCGCTTGTCGGCCGTATCGAAAACCGGCGTTTCCACCTCCATCTCGCCCACGCTCAGGCGCATGTCGGCGGCACGCAGCTTTAGCGCCAGGCCGGCATCCGAGTAATCCGTCGCCGCCCTCCCCTCGTCGTCCACCGGCAGCAGCCCGGTGCCGGAGCGCCCGCGCCCGCTGTCCAGGCGAAACCCGGCGAACCCCTGGGCATCCACGCCGACGCCGACCACGCCGGGGGTGAAGGCGGACTCGAAGCGCGCGATGAATCCCTGCGCCCACTCGCGGTTGTCCGCGCCGAGCGCGCCGTGGTTGTCGGTGTCGAGGTAGAAGTTGCGGCCGAGCACCTGCAGGCGGGTCGCGTCCGGGTCGCCACCGGCATGCGCCGGGCTCATGCAGCACAGCCAGAACAAGGGTGGAAAAACCAGTCGGGTGGAGAGCATGGCGCGGTCATCTGCGGGGGTCGGGCTGGCCACTCTTGCAGACTTCCCGCGGCCTGAATTGTACGCCCGTGCCGCTGCGTGGCCGGCCGTGCGCCCGCCTCGCCGGCAGTTCCGCCCCTTAACCTTAATTAACAATACGCAACTCGTTCTCGTCTGCCCCCTCGCTTGAGAATCGCTATCACCTGCTCCGCCCAAACGGCGTAGCGGGCAGCCGTGCCAGCCTCTGGCGTACAACCGCTCGAACGGGTATCGCGATGAACAGAATCCTTCACACGTCCCTCGCCCATGGCGAAACGCTCACCGATCACCCGCTGCCCGGCATAGGCGGCCTGGCACCCTGGCAGGAGCGGATCGCCAAGGAGCTGATCCTCGCCCACCTCGACGCCGGGATCACCGTCACCCGGCTGGCCGAGGCCTGCGCGCTGTCGCGCAGCCACTTCACCCGCAAGTTCAAGGAAAGCACCCGCCAGTCGCCCCACGACTGGCTGCGTCATCAACGGGTGGAGAAGGCGAAGACCCTGCTGCTGAAATCGGACCTGACGCTCACCGCGATCAGCATGGAATGCGGCTTCTTCGATCAGGCGCATTTCTGCCGGGTGTTCGTGCGCATGGTCGGCTCTACGCCGCTGGCCTGGAAACGCCATGGCGCCCTGGCCTTGCAGCAGATCGCCCAGATCACCCATCGCCTGCGCGCCTGAGCGTGCCGCCGCAAGGCTCAGGACGGCGCGCTGGCGAGCTTCTCGCGCAGATAGATCCGCAGGCACAGCGACATCCGGTAGCGCGCCGCCGCGCCATAGGCTTCCACCGAGATCAGCGACTTCGCCAGCAGCCGGGACAGGCTTGCCGACGCCCGCGGCTCGTCCATCGACGCCGCGCACGCCAGCTCGGCGAGCGTCACGCCGTCATCCAGCGCCGCCAGCGCCAGCAGGCAGCCGCGCTCCTCGTCGTCCAGCAGGGCGAAGCTCCAGTCCAGCGAGGCGCGCAGGGTCTGCTGCCGGGCCGGCGCAGTGCGTCGGCCGAGGGCGTCGAGGTAGGCGGGGCTGTCCAGCCAGGCGAGAACACCGACGCAGCCCTGCGCATCGACCTGTGCCGCCGCCAGCTCGAGCGCCAGCGGCATGCCGCCCAGGCGCCGGCATATTTCGCAGATGCGCCGGACGTCCGCGGCCTGCAGGACGAAATCCGCCTGACGCGCCTTGGCCCGGCGAACGAACAGGCGGAACGCCGGATAGCGCAGCGCCTCGCGCACACCGAGGCGGCTGCGTGCCGGTGGCACCTCCAGCGCGGCCAGTGGCTGGACGTACTCGCCCTCGGTGCGCAGCGACTCGCGGCTGGTGGTGATGATCGAAACCGCCGGCCCCGCGCGCAGCAGGTCCTCGGCCAGACTGGCGCAGCCGTCGATCAGGTGCTCGCAATTGTCCAATACCAGCAACATCTGCCGCTCGCGGAGAAATTCGGCGATCCGCGCCAGCGGCTCACCCTCGCCGGTCTCGAGGCCCAGCTCGGTGGCGACCTTCGACGGCAGTTGCTCGGCCGTCTCCAGCGTCGACAGGTCGATGAAGCGCACGCCGTCGCGGAAGCGCCCGAGCGACTGCTGGGCGACGCGCAACGCCACCGTGGTCTTGCCGACCCCGCCGGGACCGACGATGGAGATCAGCCGGCGCGAGGCGACCTTGCGCTGCATATCCTCGATCAGCGGGTCGCGGCCTTCGATGCGGGTCAGGCGCACCGGCAGTTCGCTGCGAAAGGGCAACAGCTGCACGCCGCCGTTGTTCACCTGCTCGACGTAGGCGACGAAGCTGTAGCCGCGCTGGCGCACGTTGGCGATGTAGTGGCGCGCTTCCGGGCAGGTTCCCAGCGCGCGGCGCAGCGCGGAGATGTGCACGCGAAGGTTGATTTCCTCGACGAAGGTGCGCGGCCAGACGCGGGAGATGATCGCCTCCTTGCTGACGATCTTGCCGGCGCTTTCCACCAGCACCAGGAGAATGTCCAGCGCACGCCCGCCGATGCGCAGCGGGCGATCGCCGTCGAGCAGCAGGCGCCGCTGCGGATAGAGCACGAAGCGGCCGAAGCGCAGGCCCTTCTCCTCGGGGGACATATTGAAATCGTGCACGGCCAGTGGGCGCTGTGGCCCGGCCAGGCTCGCCTTGTTTCACTGCTGTAAAGCGTGCCCTGCCGACGCGGCGCGCTCCTCCTTTCTCTGCGATGGCCGTATTTTCCCAACTCTGGCCGACAAGCAAACGGCGGCGAGGGAAGCGGAACTGCCAACTGAGTGCGCGAAACTGCCAAACCGGACGCGACCCCGGCGATGGCCAGCAAAGCGCCATTAGCCGAACTGGTAGCGGTACTGCACCGGGGTCAGCCCGAGGCGTTCGTTGAACAGGCAGCGCATGTGCCGGGTGCTGCCGAAACCGCTCCTGAAGGCGACCGTCTTCAGCGGCAGGTCACTGGTCTCCAGCAGGTTTCTCGCGCAGTCGATACGCGCGCTGAGGACGAACTCCATGGGCGTCATGTTCACCTCGCGGGCGAACACCCGGGCGAAATTGCGCGCGCCCATGTTCGCCAGGCCGGCCATGCGCTCGACGCTGAACGGTTCATGGATGTGCTCGATGACGTACTGCTGAACCAGCGCGACGGGCGAGGAATTCGGCAGCGCTTCCGGCAGCAGCGGGCTGAACTGCGCCTGGCCGCCCTGGCGCTTCATCACCACCAGCAGCACCTTGGCGACATCCAGGGCGAGCTTCTTGCCGTGGTCGTCGGTGAGGATCGACAGCGCCAGGTCGATGCCCGCGGTCACGCCGCCGGAGCTGAGCAGCCCGCCGTCGGCGATGAAGATCTTGTCGGTTTCGACCCGCGCCCGCGGGAAGCGCCGCGCCAGTCGCTCCAGGTAATGCCAGTGGGTGGTCACCCGCTGATCGTCGAGCAAACCCGCCTCGCCGAGAATGAAGGCGCCGGTGCAGATCGCCCCGTAGCGCCGCGAGGCGCGTGCAGCGCCGGCCAGCCAGGCACAGAGTTCGCCGTGCACGCCGCCGTAGGCACCCGGCCCGCCGGGCACCAGCAGCACGTCGTAGCCGCCGGTCGCCTGTTCGCCGAGCACTTCCGCCTGCACGACGATGCCGTTGGAGCAACGCACCGCGCGATCACCGAAGGCGATGGTGGAGATCCGGTAGCAGTCGCCCGGTTTCAGAAAACGGTTGGCGATGGAGAACACCTCGATGGGCCCCGCCACATCGAGCATCAGCATATCGGGGAACAGCACGATCCCGACCGTCTTCGTCATACACCTGCCTCGGACACCTTCGCCCCCTACCTGGCAATGAACCTGGCGGCCATTATCCGAGCCCGGCGGCAGGATTGACAGGCGAGGCGGTGTTGCCGAGCAGCCCCACTAAAGAGGGGTACGAGGTTTGCCCACGGGCGCAGAGGCCTGCGATCAGTCGCCGGCGGCGCTCATGAACTGCACGATCTGCTGGCGCAGCCAGCGTTCGGCGGGGTCCTGGTCCTGGGCGGCGCGCCAGACCATGGTCAGCTTGGACGGCACGATCTCGAACGGGGGCTCCTCCTCGCGCAGGCCGCCACCGAGGACCAGTGCCTCGGCCGCGTAATCCGGCACCGTGGCGATCAGGTCCGAGCCCCTGAGCAGGGCGCCGAGACCGACGAAGTGCGGCACCGCCAGCGACACCTTGCGGCAGCGCCCCAGGCGCGCGAGGTCCTGGTCGATGTTGCCGCACAGATCGCCGGACATCGACACCAGCGCGTGCGGCCGCGCGCAGTAGTCGTCCAGCGTGAGCGGCGGCGTGCCGTCGTCGGCGCGCAGCACCCGCGCGCGGATGTTGCGCAAGGTGCGGCACTTGGCGTTGGCCGGCAGTTGCGTGGTGTAGCTGATGCCGATGGAAATCTCGCCGGTGGACAGCAGGCCGGGCAGCAACAGGAAGTTCGCGGCGCGCACCACCATCACGCAACCCGGCGCCGCCTGGCGCAGGTGGGCGAGCAACTGCGGCAGCAGCCCGCATTCGACGTCGTCGGACATGCCGATGCGGAATACCGCGTCGCTGCTTTCCGGGGCGAAGTCGCGGACTTCGCTGATCGCCTGGGACACGCCATCCAGCGCGCCCGGCAGGCGGCGGAAGATTTCCAGCGCGCGCGGCGTCGGCTCCATCTCGCGGCCATTGCGAACGAACAGCGGATCGTTGAAGAAATCCCGCAGACGCAGCAGCGACGCGCTGATCGCCGGCTGGCCGAGGAACAGCTTTTCCGCGGTGCGCGTGAGGTTGCGTTCGTGCATCAGGCTTTCGAACACCACCAGCAGCTGCAAGTCCACCTTGCGCAGATCGTTACGGTTCATCGCGGCCTCCCTTTGCCCGCATGGCGACAGGCGCCGATCATGGCGCAGCCCCGAGCAGGTGGCGAATTTTCACCGCCACGCCGTCGCGCTGGTACTGCCGCGCGTTCTGCTCGATGCGCTGCTCGGCCACGGTCACCCGGCCATGGTGGCGCAGGTGTTCGAGCCAGGAGGCGTCGAAGAAGAATTCCTGCCACACCTGCGGACGCTCGCTGTCCTGTAGCAGCCCCCAGGACAGCGCGCCGTTGCGCCGGCGCATCGCGCGTACCGCCAGCATCGCCTCGCCGAAGGCGGCGGCATGCTCCAGCGGAATGTCGTACTCCAGGGTGACCATCACCGGACCTCGCTCGCGGTCCAGCGCGTCGTCGAGGACCGGCGCCGGCCAGTGCAGCGACGGCGCGAGGTCGTCGGCGGCGGTGACCGGCAGGCGGAAACGCCAGGACGCCAGGATGCCCAGCAGCAACAGGCTGCCGCCGCCCGCCAGCGCCACCGCCAGCGATGCCCTGCTGGCCAGCGAGCCCCACAGCAGGCTGCCCGCCGCGCTGCAGCCGAAGAACACCAGGATGTACACCGCCAGCGCACGCGCCCGCACCCAGCTCGGCACCGAGGTCTGCGCGGCCACCTGCAGGCTCGACAGCACGGCGATCCAGGCCGCACCGCTGATCAGCATCACCGGGATCAGCATGGCGAACTCGCGGATGAACGCCAGGCAGAACAGTACGCCGGCATACAGCGCGCTGGCCCCGGCGACGATCAGGTCGCCGCGCAGGCGCTGACGCAGCCTAGGCAGCAGCACCGCACCGCCGACCGCACCGATGCCGACACAGCCCAGCAGGATGCCGAAATCGGCTGCGGTGCCTTTCAGCTCGCTGCGCACCAGCAGCGGTAACAGCGCCATGCCGGCGCTGGCGCCGACGAAGAACGCCATGGTGCGCACCAGCACTGCCTGCAACGGCCGGGCGCTGCGGGCGTAGCGGATGCCCAGGCGTACCGCGCCGAACAGCCGCTCGGCGGGCAGGATGCTCGGCGTCGGCGTGCGCTTCCAGGCATACAGCGCGCCGATCACGGCGAAGAACGAGAGCGCATTGAGGGCGAAGGTCAGCCAGGGGCCGCTGAGGCTGACCAGAACCCCGGCGACGGCCGGACCGATGGCCCGCGCCACGTTCATCCCCAGGCTCGACAGCGCCACCGCCGCCGGCAGTTCGTCCTTGCCCACCAGTTCCGGCGTGAGCGCCGACCAGGCCGGCATCATCAGCGCGGTGCCGATGCCCATCGCCAGGGTCAGCACCAGCAGCAACGGCACGTTCATCAGGCCGAGCAGGGTCAGGCTGGCGAGCAGAACCGCCACGCTGGCCATCCACAGCTGGACGACGAGCAGGTAGCGGCGCTTGTCGACGATGTCCGCCAGCGCGCCGGCCGGGAGCGCGAGGAAGAACATCGGCAAGGCGCCGGCGACCTGCACCAGCGCCACCGCCAGCGGGCTGGCCGAGAGCGAGGTCATCAGCCAGCCAGCGCCGACCTCGTGCATCCAGGTGCCGATGTTCGACGCGATGCTGGCCAGCCACAGCCAGCGGAACACCGACAGCTTCAGCGGGCTCCAGGGGCTGGCACTGGTCGGTTTGAGGGTGCTGTCCATGGAGAGGTCTCGTAAAAAAGCGATCGGTTTCGATAAAAAAGGAAAGCGAGTACCGCGACACCCATCGAGGCACAACGCGGCACCGCGATGGGTATCGTCGCATCCTACGAACCTGGAACCGGTAGGGTGGGCTTCAGCCCACCGCTCCCAGGGCACTAGAAGCTGAAGCACGAGCAGCCGAACGCGCCCCAGAAGCCGGCGAAGTCGCTCACCGGCACGTTCGCCGTGCGCACCTTGTCGTGGCCGTGGGCGTGCACCGCGCAAGGGCCGGCGCACTGGTGCACCTGGGCCTGCAACGGCGACGCCGGACGCCAATGGCCGGGCACCTTCACCACCGGCGACCAGTCCGGCATCACCGGCAGCGGCGGAATGCCGTGGCCGTCGAACTCGCCGGCGCCGTAGACGACCTTGCCGCCGACCACGGTGAGCAGCGACTCGATGTGCTTGATGGCCTCCTCCTCGACCGAGAAGAAGTCCTGCGACAGCACCGCGACGTCCGCCAGTTGGCCGACCTTGATCTGCCCCTTCTTGCCCTGCTCCGACGAAAACCAGGCGCTGCCCTGGGTGAACAGCTGCAACGCGGTCTCGCGCGGCAGGCCTTCCTCGTACAGCGCCAGGCCGCCGACGGTGCGGCCGCTGACCAGCCAGTAGAGCGAGGTCCAGGGGTTGTAGCTGGAGACGCGGGTGGCGTCGGTGCCGGCGCCCACCGGCAGCCCCTCGGCGAGCATGCGCTTGATCGGCGGCGTGCTCTGCGCCGCCTGCTTGCCGTAGCGGTCGACGAAGTACTCGCCCTGGAACGCCATGCGGTCCTGGATGGCGATACCACCGCCGAGCGCCTTCACCCGCTCGATGTTCTGCGGGGTGATGGTCTCGGCGTGGTCGAAGAACCACGGCAGGCCGTTGAACGGGATATCGCGGTTGACCTTCTCGAACACGTCGAGCATGCGCGAAATGGATTCGTTGTAGGTGGCGTGCAGGCGGAACGGCCAGCGCTGCTCGACCAGGTGGCGCACCACCGGCTCCAGGTCGGCCTCCATGCCCGGCGGCAGGTCCGGCCGCGGCTCGAGGAAGTCCTCGAAGTCGGCAGCGGAGAACACCAGCATCTCTCCGGCGCCGTTGTGCCGCAGCATATCGTCGCCCTGGTGCAGCGTGACGCTGCCGGTCCAGTTCTTGAAGTCGGTCAGCTCTTCCTTGGGCTTCTGGGTGAACAGGTTGTAGGCGATGCGCACGGTCAACTGGTCCTCGCGGGCCAGTTGCTCGATCACCGCGTAGTCGTCCGGGTAGTTCTGGAAACCGCCGCCGGCGTCGATGGCGCTGGTCAGGCCCAGGCGATTGAGCTCGCGCATGAACTGGCGGGTCGAGTTGACCTGGTATTCCAGCGGCAGCTTGGGCCCCTTGGCCAGGGTCGAGTAGAGGATCATCGCGTTCGGCCGGGCGATCAGCATGCCGGTGGGCTCGCCGTTGGCGTCGCGCTGGATCTCGCCACCCGGCGGGTTCGGCGTGTCCTTGGTGTAGCCGACGACCTTCAGCGCCGCGCGGTTGAGCAAGGCGCGGTCGTACAGGTGGAGGATGAACACCGGGGTATCCGGCGCCGCCTGGTTCAGTTCGGCCAGGGTCGGCATGCGCTTCTCGGCGAACTGGAATTCGTTCCAGCCGCCCACCACCCTCACCCACTGCGGCGCGGGGGTGCGGTCGGCCTGGTCCTTGAGCATGCGCAGCGCATCGGCCAGCGACGGCACGCCTTCCCAGCGCAGCTCCAGGTTGTAGTTGAGCCCGCCACGGATCAGGTGCAGGTGCGAGTCGTTGAGGCCGGGAATCGCGGTGCGCTTGCGCAGGTCGATGACCTTCGTGCCCGCGCCCTTGGTGGCCATGGCTTCGGCGTCGCTGCCGACCGCGATGAAGCGGCCGTCCTTGATCGCCACGGCCGTGGCCTGCGGCCGTTCGCGGTCGACGGTGTGGAATTTGCCGTTGAACAGGATCAGATCGGCGTTGTTCATGTTCGCTCCGAATGCGTAGCCGGCACGTCCGGCGAAAGGGAGGGCGGACCAGAGAGCGCCGGCCGCCCCCAGCAGGCTGCCGGCGGCGACGATCTGGCGGCGTTTGGGGTCCTTCGGATCGGACGTCATGCGGCGCCTCCTCCGATTCAGCCGGCGAGGAACGCCAGCAGGTCTTCGTTGAGCCGTTGCGTGTGGGTCACGGCGAAACCGTGCGGCGCGCCCGGATACACCTTCAGCTCCGCGCCCTTGATCAGCTGCGCGGCGACCTTGCCGGTGGTCTCGAACGGCACGATGGCGTCGCCGTCGCCATGGATCACCAGGGTCGGCACGTCGACCTTGGCCAGGTCGGCGCGGAAATCGGTTTCCGA
Source organism: Pseudomonas sp. UBA3153 (assembly GCF_002364635.1). Taxonomy (NCBI): domain Bacteria; kingdom Pseudomonadati; phylum Pseudomonadota; class Gammaproteobacteria; order Pseudomonadales; family Pseudomonadaceae; genus Pseudomonas; species Pseudomonas sp. UBA3153. The sequence goes on along the minus strand of NZ_DEYR01000080.1, from coordinate 2,973 downwards.
GAACGCGGTGACGCAATCCACGGTGCCCTTCAGCGAGGCCAGCAGCGCGATGTTCAGGGTCTGGGTGAGCACGCCGTCGGAGACCTTCTGGCCCTTGTCGATGCCGTAGAACGGCGTGGCGAAATCGGCGATGAACTGCGCGCGGTCCTTGAGCAGCCCGTCGCGAATCCCGGCGAACACCGATGGGTCGACACCCTGCGGATAATCCGCCGTCCTGCCGAAGATCGGCGTCACCGCGCCGAGCAGCGCCAGCTTGGCCACGCGGGAGGTGCCGTGGCGACCGATGTAGCGGCTGACGTCGCCGCCGCCCATGGAGAAGCCCACCAGGGTCACGTCGCGCAGGTCGAGGTGCTCGATCAGTTGGGCGATGTCGTCGGCGAAGGTGTCGTAGTCATAACCTTCCCACGGCTGGCTGGAACGACCGAAGCCGCGGCGGTCGAAGGCGATGGTGCGGTAGCCGCGGCTGCTCAGGTACTCCATCTGGTATTCCCACATGTCGGCGTCCAGCGGCCAGCCGTGGCTGAACAGCACGGGCTTGCCGCTGCCCCAGTCCTTGTAATAGATCTCGGTGCCGTCGCGGGTAGTGAATGTGCTCATGGTGGGTTCCTCTCTGTTGTGTTTGATGACACGAGGGTGGCCGTCAGCGCGGCCGGATCAGCGTGCGTTGAGCCAGCCGGCGCAACAGCGGCTGACGTAGGGCATGATCAGGTAGACCACGGGCACCACGATGCACAGGGTCACCAGCATGTTGCTCGGCACCACGCCGGCGAGCGCCGGGTAGCGCTGCCACAGCGGCTGCCAGAGCGGCGGAATCAGCATCGTCAGCGGGCAGATCACCAGGTAGGTGAGCACCGCCTGCTTCCACTTCGGCGGCTGGCGCACGTCCGGGTGCGGCGGGGTGAACCAGAATTCGGCATCGGCGTGCACTTCCGGATGATCGCCATCCTCCAGCAGCGGCAGCACTTCCTCGATCAGCAGGCGCCGCCGGTCCGAGGCGATCCAGTCGTTGAGCTGCCAGGCCTCGGCGAAACGGATCACCGTGGTGAAGGACCCCTCCTCGCTTTGCGGGCGAATGACGTTCACCCCCAGATGGCCGCTCTGCTCCTTGGCCGCCGCCACCGCGCGCTTGAGCCAGGCCTCGTAACCGGGCCGCTGCCCCGGACGCACCTTGTGCTGGATGACCAGGGTGACGACATCGTTGAGATCGACGCTGCTCATGGGGAGTGGCCTCCTGCCAGGGAATACGCGCGGCGCTGCCGGCGAGCGAGGTGTGCGTCCAGCGAATGACGCCCCGGCCCGGCCACCGCGAGGCTGAAGAAGATCGCGACCAGCAGCCAGCCGAACTGGCCCTGCTCCAGCGTCCATTCGGGATGCACGAAGAGCAGCGCGACCAGCAGCAGGAAGATCACCGGCAGGCAGGCCAGACGGGTGAACCAGCCCACCGCGATGAGCAACGGGCAAAGCACCTCGGCGGCGATCGCGGCCAGCAGCGTGGGGTAGGCGCCGAGGAGCAGCGGGTCCTCGATGGTGAGCAGCGAGGCGCGGAAATTCAGTGCCTTGGGCAGGCCGTGCACCGCCAGCAACAGGAAAGCACCGGAGAGGCGCAGGCAAAGCAGACCGAGGTCGGGCCGGGGCGGCCAATGCATGCGGTTCACGAGCGCCTCTCCTGCAGGAATGAAAGATGCGGCCGGCATACGACCACCGTTGCCCGCGACGGGCGAATGGGCCCGGACGAGGGTTTCCACTATGCGCAGGGCGGCGGACTCGCGATTGGACGGATGTGCTGTATTGCGCGCGCCGAATCGCGTCGATCGGCACGTCGCAACGATGAACAAGCGTCGGGCGGACCACCGTCAACCCAAACAGGACAATCATTCCATTTTCAGGTCGTTAATCTGATCGATAAAGGACAGTAGTATCTCTCCCATCGCAGCGCGGAAGCTTCCTTCGGCGCCGCCTCAACCGAGGAGAATCATCATGCTGGCAATCCGCAAATCCACCGATCGTGGCCGCGCCAACCATGGCTGGCTGCAGTCCTTCCACACCTTCTCGTTCGCCAACTACCGCGACCCGCGCGAGCAGGGTTTCTCCGACCTGCTGGTGATCAACGACGACACCGTGGCGCCCGCCCGCGGCTTCGGCCAGCACCCGCACCGCGACATGGAGATCTTCTCCTACGTGCTGGAAGGCGAGCTGGAGCACCAGGACAGCCTCGGCACCGGTTCGGTGATCCGCCCGGGGGACGTGCAACTGATGAGCGCCGGCACCGGCGTGAGCCACAGCGAATACAACCATTCGGCGGCCGACCCGGTGCACTTCCTGCAAATCTGGATCGTGCCGGATCGGCGTGGCGCGCAACCGCGCTACCAGCAGCAGCATTTCGACGAGGCCAGCAAACGCGGCCAACTGCGGCTGATCATCTCGCCGGATGGCGCCACCGGTTCGCTGCAGGTGCGCCAGAACGCGCGGGTCTACGCCGGGCTGTTCGACGGCGATGAGCAGGCACGCCTGACCCTGGACGAAGACCGCTACGCCTACGTTCACGTGGCGCGCGGCAGCGTCGAGCTAAACGGCGTGCAACTGCGGCAGGGTGACGGTGTACGGCTGCGCGACACCCGCGAGCTGACCCTGAACCACGGCGAAGGCGCCGAGGTACTGGTCTTCGATCTGCGCGCGCAGGAACTGCCGCAGATGCCGTAACCGGCTTCATCCACGCACACCCGAAGCGCGCCTCCCGGCGCGCTTTCGGCTGCCCGCGATTCGGCGCGGGGTGGGATCAGCGCGCCTCGTGGCCCATCGGCGTGCTCTCGACGTCGGCATCCTCGAAGTCCGGGCTGTGCACCTCGGAATCCATCGGCATGTGGGCGTAACGCGCCACGTCCGGCGTCGCGGCCGGCGGCTGCTGCTCGAGCAGGCGCTTGGCTTCGCAGCGCCCGGTCAGGCCACGGACGAGCGCCGCACCGCACAGCGCCA
>NZ_DEYR01000079.1:0-19535 GCF_002364635.1 Pseudomonas sp. UBA3153 | reverse complement strand
GGGAGAGGTGTGCACCTGCCCTTCGCGTGCGCTGGTGCAGGAATCGATCTACCCGGCGTTCATGCAGGAAGTGATGAAGAAGATCGGCCAGATCAAGCGTGGCGACCCGCTGGACACCGAGACCATGGTTGGTGCGCAGGCGTCCGAGCAGCAGTTCGACAAGATCCTCAGCTACCTGGACATCGCCCGGCAGGAAGGCGCCGAGCTGCTCACCGGCGGTGGCGTCGAGAAGCTCGAGGGCAACCTGGCCAGCGGCTATTACATCCAGCCGACGCTGCTCAAGGGCAACAACAAGATGCGCGTGTTCCAGGAGGAAATCTTCGGACCAGTGGTGAGCATCACCACATTCAAGGACGAAGCCGAAGCCCTGGCGATCGCCAACGACACCGAGTTCGGCCTGGGTGCCGGGCTGTGGACGCGCGACATCAACCGCGCCTACCGCATGGGCCGTGCGATCAAGGCCGGTCGCGTGTGGACCAACTGCTACCACCTGTACCCGGCGCACGCCGCGTTCGGCGGCTACAAGAAGTCCGGCGTCGGCCGCGAGACGCACAAGATGATGCTCGATCACTACCAGCAGACCAAGAACCTGCTGGTCAGCTACGACACCAACCCGCTGGGCTTCTTCTGAGCCAACCACGGGGCGCGCCTGGCGCGCTCCGTTTGCACGTCGTTGTACTCCTCGTTTCACCCCCCCTTCAGACGCGGCTTCGGCCGCGTTTTTTTATGCGCAGCGCCACCGTAGGGTGCGCCGCGCGCACCGATCCGCTCCCCGATTGCCGCAGATGTGTTACGAGTCCATCTTTGAACGTTGGGGCTCATGGTGCGCACGGCGCACCCTACAGTCGCGCCGTAATCAGCAGCCGTAGGATGCGCCGCGCGCACCGAGCCGCTCCCCGATTTCCGCGGATGTGTTTCGAGTCCATCTCAGAGCGTTGGGGCTCATGGTGAGCACGGCGCACCCTACGAATGCGGAAATGCTACGAACGCAGCCCGCCAATGGCCCGAAAGTACCATTCGGGCCGAGCGGCGAGGGTGCTTAACTCGAAGTGTCGGAATGTCCCGACGCGACAAGAAGAGGTTAATGCCATGTGGACTAAACCCGCGTTCGCCGATCTGCGCATTGGTTTCGAAGTGACGATGTACTTCGCCAATCGTTGATCACCTTGCCCCGGCTCGCCGGGGCATCCTTCTTCCGGGCACCGGACGGCGGGAAAGTCCGGCGCCCACCAACGTCTCATTGAAAAGACCGACGAATACAGTAGGCTGGGGCGCAGAACCCATAGGACCTGCCCGGGGCCTGCCTTGCGTCGGACTGCTGCGTTGCAGCGGGCTGATTTCGCGAAATCCCCACAGGTTCTGACGCCAATAAAAGAAGAACCAGGCGGATCCATGCGCCACGACATAAGCCAACTGCGTAAATTCGTTTCCCCGGAAATCATCTTCGGCGCCGGCTGCCGGCACAACGTCGGTAACTACGCCAGCACCTTCGGTGCGCGCAAGGTGCTGGTGGTGTCCGACCCCGGCGTGCAAGCCGCCGGCTGGGTCGCCGACATCGAGGCCAGCCTCGCCGCCCAGGGCCTGGAGTTCTGCCTCTACACCCAGGTGTCGCCCAACCCGCGCGTGGAGGAAGTGCGTCAGGGCGCCGAGTTCTACCGCAGCGAGGGCTGCAACGTGATCGTCGCGGTGGGCGGCGGCAGCCCGATGGACTGCGCCAAGGGCATCGGCATCATGGTCGCCCACGGTCGCTGCATCCTCGAGTTCGAGGGCGTCGACACCATCCGCGTGCCGAGCCCGCCGCTAATCCTCATCCCCACCACCGCCGGCACCTCGGCGGACGTCTCGCAGTTCGTGATCATCTCCAATCCGGCCGAGCGGATGAAGTTCTCCATCGTCTCCAAGGCGGTGGTCCCGGACGTTTCGCTGATCGACCCGGAAACCACCCTGAGCATGGACCCGTTCCTCTCCGCCTGTACTGGCATCGACGCCCTGGTGCACGCCATCGAGGCCTTCGTTTCCACCGGCAGCGGGCCGCTCACCGATACTCATGCGCTGGAAGCCATGCGGCTGATCAACGGCAATCTGGTGGAGATGATCGCCAATCCCACGGACATCGCCCTGCGCGAGAAGATCATGCTCGGCAGCATGCAGGCCGGCCTGGCGTTCTCCAATGCGATCCTCGGCGCGGTGCACGCGATGTCACACAGCCTGGGCGGCTTCCTCGACCTGCCCCACGGCATGTGCAACGCCGCGCTGGTGGAGCACGTCGTGGCGTTCAACTACAACGCCGCGCCGGAGCGCTTCCGCCAGGTCGCGCAGACCCTCGGGCTGGACGTGCGCGGGTTGACCCATCCGCAGATTCGCCAGAGGCTGGTGGAGCACCTGATCGCCTTCAAGCAGGCCGTCGGCTTCAACGAGACGCTCGCGCTGCACGGGGTTTCCAGCAGCGACATCCCGTTCCTCTCGCGACATGCGATGGAGGACCCGTGCATCCTCACCAACCCGCGCGAGTCCAGCCAGCGCGACGTCGAAGTGGTCTATGCCGAGGCCCTCTGAGGAGCAGCGTCAGGCGCTGCTCGGCCTCGGCAGCCATTCGGCGCGCAAGAGCCACTACCCGGAACTGCTGACCCGCCTGGAAGAGCTGGAAACCGAGCGCAACCGCTACAAATGGCTGTTCGAGCACGCCGTGCACGGCATCTTCCAGGCCAACCTGGGCGGCGGCCTGCGCGCGGCTAATCCGGCGCTGGCGCGCATGCTCGGGTATGCCGAGCCGAGCCTTCTGCCCGCCTTCAGCGACCTCGCCGAGCAGCTGTTCGAGGGCGGCCACGAGGAGCTGGCGTACATCCGCGAAACGCTGCGCTCCAGGCAGGGCCTGTTCGGCTATGAAACGCGCCTGCGCCGGCAGGACGGCAGCTATGTCGACGTGCTGATGAACCTGCTGCTCAAGCCCGAGGAAGACGACCTGGTGGAAGGCTTCGTCGCCGACATCACCGAACGCATCCTTGCCCAGCAGCGCCTGCAGACCCTCAACGACGAGCTGGAACAGCGCGTCGCCACGCGCACCGCGGAATTGCAGACCCTCAACGGCCAGCTGCGCGAGGCGCGGGACGCCGCCGAAGCGGCCAACCGCAGCAAGGACAAGTACCTCGCCGCCGCCAGCCATGACCTGCTGCAACCGCTGAATGCCGCGCGGCTGCTGGTCTCGACCCTGCGCGAGCGGACCCTGCCGGCGGCCGAGCACGGCCTGGTGGAGCGCGCGCACCAGGCGCTGGAGGGCGCCGAGGATCTGCTCAGCGACCTGCTCGATATCTCCCGCCTCGACCACCACGCGGTCAAGCCGGACCTGGACGTCTACAGCCTCGACGAACTGCTCGCGCCGCTGGTCTCGGAATTCCAGGGCGTGGCGGAGGCCGCCGGGCTGCAGTTGCGCGCCCGCATCGCGCCGCTGACGGTAAGCACCGACATCCGCCTGCTCTCGCGCATCCTGCGCAATTTCCTCAGCAACGCGTGCCGCTACACCCCGAGCGGGCGCATCCTGCTCGGTTGTAGGCGGCGTGGCGACAGGGTGCGCCTGGAGGTGTGGGACAGCGGCCGCGGGATTCCGGCGGACCAGCTCGATGCGATCTTCCTGGAGTTCAACCAGCTGGACGTCGGCCGTGCCGCCGAGCGCAAGGGCGTCGGCCTGGGCCTGGCGATCGTCGACCGCATCGCCGGTATCCTCGGCAGCCCGGTGCGCGTGCGCTCCTGGCCGGGCAGGGGCTCGGTGTTCAGCATCGACGTGCCAGTGGCAACGGCGCCGGTGAGGGCGCCGCGTGGCGACAGCCTGCGCCGCCCGCTGATCGGCGACCCGCTACCGGGGCGACGACTGCTGGTGCTGGACAACGAATCGAGCATTCTCGACAGCATGGCTGCCCTGCTCGGCCAGTGGGGCTGCGAGGTGGTCACCGCGCTCGACCAGGAGAGCGCCCTGCGCCAGCTCGACGGTCGCGCGCCGGAGGTGATCCTGGCCGATTACCACCTCGACCACGGCGTGCTCGGCTGCCAGGTGGTCAGGGCCTTGCGCGTGCATTTCGACGCGCCGATTCCGGCGGTGATGATCACCGCGGACCGCAGCAGCGAATGCCGCCAGCACCTGCAGGACCTCGGCGCGCCGCTGCTGAACAAGCCCCTGAAGCCCGGCAAGCTGCGCGCGGTGCTCAGCCAGATGCTTGGTGAGGCCGCGCCGTAGCCGCCGAGCGCCGTCTTGCCCGGTGTCAGTTCGCCGTCGTGCCTCCGACCGTTTTGAGCCGCCGCTGCGCGGCGATTTCCGGCAGTTCCTGGCGGCGCATGTAGGCCAGCAGCGGTTCGCTGACGTTCAGGCGATCGTTGACGTTCTGTTCGAGGAGGATTTGCAGGCGCGCGCGGCTCAGGTTCATCACCTGCTCGTTCTGTTCGCACCAGACGAACTCGCACGCCGGGGTGATGCTCTCCTCGGCGACATCCATGCCGAAGGAGTCTTCGCTGAAGCGGACGATGTGCTTGCCGGTCTTGGTATTGAACCCGACGAAGCCGTTGAGCTGATCGGCGGCGTGGCAGATGTCGGCGGAAGTGATGCTCATGGGTAAACCTCGCTGGATGTCGATTCGATGGTTTACACGCGGGGCGCCGCCCTCCGTCTGGGCGGAGGTGCAGGGAAAACGCCGCTGATTCTGCCAGCAAACGCGGCGGCGTGGATGACTATGGTTCTCATCCGTGCGCCCTAGCGCAGCGCCACACCCGCGTCGGGCCAGGCGCGTCTGCCGACGCCGCGTCCATATGCCTCACCTCTCCGGTCGAGCCGGTTTCTCCGGCGGCTGTCCGCTGCGGACGGCGGGAACACCGCGACGCTGCCGGTCACATCGCTGGTCTACTCTGGCTGGACATTTCAGGAGGAAACGTCATGCCGAAAATGAAAGCCGCCGTCTTCGTCGAGAAGAACCGCATCGTTCTCGAGGACAAGCCGATCCCCGAGGTGGGGCCGCTGGATGCGCTGGTCCGTATCACCACGACCACTATCTGCGGCACCGACGTGCACATCCTCAAGGGCGAGTACCCGGTGGCCAAGGGCCTCACGGTGGGCCACGAGCCGGTCGGGATCATCGAGAAGCTCGGCTCATCGGTCGTCGGGTTCAGCGAGGGGCAAAGGGTGATCGCCGGCGCCATCACCCCCAGCGGCCACAGCTTCGCCTGCCTGTGCGGCTGCGCCTCGCAGGACGGCCCGGCCAGCAAGCATGGCTTCACCGCCACCGGCGGCTGGAAGTTCGGCAACATCATCGACGGCTGCCAGGCCGAATACGTGCTGGTGCCCGACGCCATGGCCAACCTCGGCGCGGTGCCGGATGCCCTGAGCGACGAGCAGGTGCTGATGTGCCCGGACATCATGTCGACCGGCTTTTCCGGCGCGGAGAGCGGCAAGGTGCAGATCGGCGATACCGTGGTGGTGTTCGCCCTCGGTCCCATCGGCCTGTGCGCCGTGGCGGGCGCCAGGCTCAAGGGCGCCACCACCATCATCGGCGTCGACACCCTGCCGGCGCGTCAGGACGTGGCCCGCCAGCTCGGCGCCAGCCACATCGTCGATTTCCGCCAGGGCGATCCGGTGGCGCAGATCATGGCGCTCACCGATGGCCGCGGGGTGGATGTCGCGATCGAGGCACTGGGCACCCAGACCACCTTCGAAGCCGCGCTGCGCGTGCTGCGTCCGGGCGGCACGCTGTCCAGCCTGGGCGTCTACTCCACCGACCTGCGCATCCCGCTGGACGCATTCGCGGCTGGCCTCGGCGACCTGAAGATCGTCACCACGCTCTGTCCGGGCGGCAAGGAGCGCATGCGCCGGCTGATGGAAGTGATCTCGTCCGGCAGGGTCGACCTTACGCCTCTGGTGACCCACCGCTACAAGCTGGACGACATCGAAAAGGCCTACGAACTCTTCGCCAACCAGCGCGACGGTGTGATGAAGGTGGCGATCACGCCCTGATCCCGTGCTTCGCCGTATGCCCGGCGGCCCTGTCGCCGGGCGACTTTAGCGGCAAGAACCTGCAGCGCGAATGCGCGGATGAAACGCTAAACGCGGGCTATCGAGCAGCAGGCGATGCGCTCTTCGGCCCGATTGACGGCTAATCGCCAGATCGTTTCGCGGGGCGTGCGCCGCCCGACCGAGCGCATCGCAGGTTTACCTTTCCCTTACTTACGGCTGACACCGGCTGACGCAGTGGCGTTGTCGGATGGTTGCAGGGGAGCAACCCCTTTTCCCACGAGGAGAAGTTCATGATCAGCCGATTCTTCCAGGTCAGTGCACTTGCCGGATGCCTGGTGTTCGCAGGCGGCGCTTCCGCATTCGAGCAGAGCGACATCGTTCCCGCACTCGCCGGTGCCGCGGTGGGCGCCGTTCTGGTTGCGGTGCTCTCCGATTCGGATGACGACCACGAGCATCGCCGCCACCCGCCGCGCCGCGAGCTGTCCTACCGGCAGCAGCCGCGTCCGCTAGCGTACCGTCCGCAGCCGGTGCGCTACGTGGCGGTTCCCGCGCATCGCCAGCACGGTCGTGACGACTGGCGCCGCTGAAACGAACGAGCCCGCGGCCTGTCGCGCAACGGAGGGACGCGGGCTCCTTGTTTGCATCGCTCAGCCAAGAAGTTCGGTGAAGGCCTTGTCGGCTTCGATCACGGCGGGGAGGTCCGCCAGCAGCTTGTCCAGGTCCAGCCCGGCGAACAGCGGCCCGGAAAGCTCCTGGCCGACATCGGCGCCGATGCCGCCGTGGCTGGCGATGACGTCGCAGATGATCGTCGCCTGGGCGACGATACGCGCGTATTCCGAATCGCTCGGCGCCTGCGAGGGGCGGCCCTGGTAGGCGATGGCGGTCTGGATCAGCTTCGGCAACTGCCAGCGGCGCGCCAGTTCGGCGCCTACTTCGGGATAGCCGAAGCCGAGTTGCAGGTTCTCTTCCGCGGCGCGACTGGAGGCGTTGTTCTGCCGGTGGTTCAGCTTCGCCGCGAACTCCGGGGCGCCGGTCTGGATCAGCAGCTCGCCGATGTTGTGCATCATCCCGCAGGTGAAGGCGGTGTCGGGATCCTTGCCACTGAGTTTGGCCAGCAGCCGCGAGACGCTGGCGACGCGGAAGCTTCCGGTCCAGAAACCTTTGAGATCGAACGTGGGACCGGCCTTGAACGCCCCGGTCATCGCCGACGCCAGCACCAGCGTGCGCAGGGTGTTGAAGCCCAGGCGCATGGCCGCGTCCTCGATGCTCGCCGATTCCCGCGAGCCACGAAAGCGTGCCGAGTTCGCCAGGCGCAGCACCTTGGCGGCGATCACCGGGTCGCGCTCGATGTTGCGCGCCACGCCGTCCAGGCTGGATGACGGATTGTCGAATTGCTGGATCAGGTCCTGCGCCACCTTCGGCACGCTGGGCAGGTTATGCAGCTCGGCGAACAGTGAATCGATGTCCATAGGATGTCTCCAGGGTGGGTGCGTTAGCTCAAGAATAGGTGCAGGCGCCATGCATACCAGCGCCGTTCGGCTACCGGCGCCGAATGGCGGCGGATCGCGTGGCCGGCTGCTCAGGTGGGCCGCTCCTCAGATTCGCCATCGAAGGACCGGTGGCCGGTGCGACCTGCCATCGTTTGCACGCCCGGTAACGCCGGCAGCGTGTTCGATAGCCAGGCATCGCAGGCTCCTCGCGGCGGCGCCGCACCTTCATCGGCTGAGAAGGGCATTCCCTCGGTGCGCCGATCTTCGCTCGACATTGGTCGCACCGGTCGCACCTGTTCGCCTACCCTGTGCGAATCGCCAATCGTTGTTCATCCACTCGAGGTAACGCTATGCAAAACACCTCCACCCTGCGCTTCGTCACGCTGCTCGGCAGCCTTCGCAGCGGCTCGTTCAACGGCATCATCGCGCGCGCCCTGCCGGCGCTGGCGCCGGAAGGCGTCAGTGTCGAAGCGCTGGGTTCTATCGCCGATTTCCCGCATTACGACGCGGACCTGCAGGCGGAAGGCTTCCCGCCGGCGGTACTGGCGATGGGCAAGGCGATCGCCGAGGCCGACGCGGTGATCGTGGTCATGCCCGAGTACAACTACTCGGTGCCGGGCGCGCTGAAGAACGCCATCGACTGGCTGTCGCGCCTGCCGGAAACGCCGTTCTCCGGCAAACCGGTGGCGATCCAGAGCGCCTCGCCGGGCATGCTCGGCGGCGCGCGGGCGCAGTATCACCTGCGCCAGGTGTTCGTCTTCCTCAACGCGCAGGTGCTGAATAAGCCGGAAGTGATGGTCGGCCAGGTGGCCGGCAAGGTCGACGAGAAGACCGGCGAACTCACCGACCAGAGCACCCGCGACTTCATCGCCGGGCAGCTCAAGGCGCTGGCCGACCTGGCGCGCAAGGGCTGACCGGCCCGCCCGCGCGATGCCAGCCGGCTTGGTGAACAGCGGGGCGGGCGGTAGGCTGTCGCTCCGTCCCGCCACCCGAGGAACCGCAATGCCGACTGCCCCACGAATCCCCCCGAACGTCGACCTCGATGCCCGCTACGCCGCGGTCAAGCGCGTGGCGCTGGCGGCGGCGCAACGCGGCATGGCGTTCTACCGCGACCGCGAGGCGCTGACGGTGATGCACAAGGGCGGCGATCAGCAGGACATGGTCAGCATCGCCGACCGGCAGATCGAGGAGTACATCCGCGCCGAGCTGTCCCGCGAGTTTCCCGAGGACGGACTGCTCGGCGAGGAGGGCGGTGCGGCCGATCTGCAGGCGCGCTGCCTGTGGGTCATCGACCCCATCGACGGCACCGCCTGCTTCGTCAACGGCCTGCACGCCTGGTGCGTGTCCATCGGGCTGATGGTCGACGGCGAGCCGACCCTCGGCGCCATCGCCGATCCCAATCATGACGAACTGTTCCACGCCTGCCTCGGCCGCGGAGCCTTCGTCAACGACACGCCGATCCGCGCCAGCGCCGCACGCCAGGTCAGCGAAGGGCTGACCGGCGTCGGTACCTTCCACCCGCGCGGCAAGGCGCATTTCATTCCCTTCCTGCAGGGGCTGCTGTCCTCGGGCGGGATGTTCATCCGCAACGGCTCCGGCGCGCTGATGACGGCCTACGTCGCCGCCGGCCGGCTGATCGGCTACTACGAAACCGAACTGAAGAGCTGGGATTGCCTGGCCGGCCTGGTGCTGGTGCAGGAAGCCGGCGGCCGCCGCAACGACTTCTTCCGCAACAACGGCCTACTCGACGGCAATCCCTACCTGGTGGCCGCGCCCGGCGTCTACGAACAGCTCGCCGCGCTGATCGGGCCGTCGCTGGACGGGGATTGAACAGGCTCGTTCACGCGGATTGCCGGATCACTCGGCAGCCAGCCGCTCCAGCTCGCGACGCACCATCGCCGCATAAGGTGCAGGGCTAAGCGCATAGAGCTGGGTGGCGACCCAGGCGGGCCAGCGCGGGCCCCAGGCGGCGCGTTCGGCGAGCAGGCGCTCGGCCTCGCGGCGTGCAGCGTCGGCATGCTGGCGGTGGAAGTCCTGGCGCGTGGTGATGGGCTGCTCGGCAGCCGGCCACAGCGCCGGCAATACCTGAAGACGCAGCAGCGGCGCCAGGTCGTCTGGCCAGGGTTCGCCGCGGACCAGCCAGCGCTGCGCATCCAGCTCGGCGGCCACGCTCACGGGCTCGTCCAGCGCGCCGGTGAACACCTCGGCGCGGACCCAGGTATCCGGCTCGTTGGCGGCGGGCGCTTCGAAGCGACCCAGCGCGGTGAAGGCGCTGCTTGCGAACGTCAGGCCCAACTCTTCCTGCAGTTCCCGGCATAGCGCCGCCAGGGCGTCTTCGCCGGCTTCCTGCTTGCCGCCGGGCAGCATGAAGGCCGAGGTGCCGCGCTTGCGCACCAGCAGCAGGCGGCCGTCGGCGTCAAGCAGGCAGGCCGCCGAGATCATCAGAGTATGGAGTTTGGCCATCGGGCTGCCGTCGCGAGGTCATCGGGACGGCGATTCTAAACGGGGAGCCCGGCAAGTCCAGCCCGGCGTTGGCCGGCCCGGACGTTCAGTCCAGCAGGTCCGCGGGAACGTTGCCGCCGTTCTCGGCGAGCTTGTTCAGCACCGCCTTGTGCAGCCAGATGTTCATCTGCGCGGAGTCGGCCATCTTGTCGGCCGGGCAACCCAGCTCGGTGGCAAGTTCCTTGCGCGCCTGCAGGCTGCTGTCCAGACCCAACAGCTTGAGCAGATCGACGATGGAGGTGCGCCAATTGAGCGTTTCGCCGTGCTGCGCGGCCATCTCGTTGAGCCGGGCGGAGACATCCACCTGCGTGGCGCTCACTGGCGTGGTGCTTTGCGCCGGCGACTGGCCGGGCGCGGTGGTCGCATTGGAGGCCGCGTTGGGCCCGCCCGAATCCATGATCGAATCGTCCGGGCCGACCTTCAGACTGGGCACCTCGTCGTGGTGGCCGATACCGAGTTTTTCCAGGATGGAGCTGAGCAGTCCCATGGCGCTTCCTCGTGAGTGGGTGTGCAGGTTGGACCGCGCGCCACCGGCGGGGATTCAGCGGTAGGACGGACGGTGCCGGCAACCTCGGCCTCGCCGTCGTGGTCTGACGTCCTGCGCGGCCAAACCGCAGGCAGACGTTATCCTGCTGCCTGGCCCAGAGAGGCGGATTTCAATCGGAGAAAGACATGTCAGCCAAGCCATTCGTCGTCATCGCGGAGTTCACCCTCAAACCCGGCACGCTCGCCGATTTCCTCGCCTTCGGCCAAATCGACGCCGGCGGCGCGCTGGACAAGGAAGAGGGCTGCCTGGCGTTCGACATCCTCCTGCCGGAGAGCGGCGGCGATCAGGTGATGTTCCACGAGGTCTATCTCGACCGCGCGGCGTTCGACGAGCACAAGGGAACGTCGCACTACCTGGCGTTCAAGGAGGGGACGAAATCGTTGCTGGCGGAGGACGTGAAGGTTCGCTTCTTCAATGCGCTCGCGGCGCAATGAGGGCGAAACAGGCCGATGCAGGACGCCGCGGCGAGAGGGTGGCGTTGCAGCGTGTGGCTGCAACGCGCGGCCGTGGACTCAGTCCTGGCGGCTGGTGACTTCCAGCAGGTGATAGCCGAACTGGGTCTTCACCGGGCCCTGCACGACGTTGATCGGCGCGCTGAACACGACGGTGTCGAATTCCTTGACCATCTGGCCGGGACCGAACGAGCCGAGGTCGCCGCCCTGGCGGCTGGACGGGCAGGTGGAGTTGTCCTTGGCGACCTGGGCGAAGTCGGCACCGCCCTCGATGGCGGCTTTCAGTTCGTTGCACTTGGCTTCGCTGGCAACCAGGATGTGGCGGGCAGTGGCTCGGGCCATTGGGGGTACTCCTTTTTTAATGGACTGCCGAGGCTACCGGAATTGCCGGGTTGTTCAAGCGTCGCGGGAGGAACGGAGGTAACGCAGCGGGCGTCGATCATCCGCCGGGATAGCTATTGGCCCTCCATTTCTCGCTGCCCTATACTCGCGCCCCGCCACGGATGGCCGGTCGAATCAGGAAACGCCTGAGGCAAAGGCTGTCCGTCACTTCCCGATGGACTCAATGGAATGATCATGAAAGCCAGCTTCTTCGCACTTCCTCTCGCTGCTCTTCTGAGTGCCTGCACGGCCACCACTTCGCTTCGCTCGACCGACCCGCAGCTGACCGTGGCGGTCAACGACGAGGCTCCGCTGGCCCTCGGCAGCCCGGTCAAGAAAACCTACAACGCCACCAGCTTCGGTCACTACCGCTTCAAGGCCACCAAACAAGGGATGGAGCCCATGTACGGCCTGATCCCGTTGAAATTCAACGGTGGCTATCTGGCCGCCGATATCCTGTTTTTCGCTCCGGCGATGTTCTACAACCTGCGTGAGGTCTATCCGTACTACGAGTTCGATGTGGAGAACGGCGTGGTCCGCTACAAGCGCAACGCCAACGACCCCTGGGTGAGCTACAAGCCGACTCCCGCCGAGCAGGATCACGCCAGAAACTACTTCCAGAAATAGAAACCACCGGCGCGCATCGCGAGGTGGATCAGGCGCCTCGCGATGCATCGTTCAGGCACTCCGAAAAAGGCGACAGAAGGCCTGAAGTCCTCATTGTTGAGGGGGGCGGGCCGGGCGTAGAATCCGCGCCGTTGCCCTCCTGCCTCACCGTTTTCCACACGCTTCCCATGCGCACTCGCAGCCATGCCGGCTCTTTCGATACGGCCGGGCGGCGATGTCTGCCGTGGGGGCGAACGGGCCGCCGGATCTCTTCCCCGAACGTTCCTCGCTGCGTGTCGCCGGTCCCCAGATCGGGCGTTGGCGGCGGGCCGAGCCTTCCACGAGCGTCAGACATCGCCGACATGAACACCCCCCTGAATTCCGCTGCCGGGTCCTGGCTGAGCGTGATCGCGCTGGCTCTGGCCGCGTTCATCTTCAACACCACCGAGTTCGTCCCGGTGGCGCTGCTCAGCGATATCGGCGCCAGCTTCAACATGCCGCCTACCCAGGTCGGCCTGATGCTGACCATCTACGCCTGGGTGGTCTCGCTGACCTCGCTGCCGATGATGCTGCTGACCCGCAACATCGAGCGGCGCCGCCTGCTGGGCCTCGTCTTCGGGCTGTTCATCCTCAGCCATCTGCTGTCCAGCGTTGCCTGGAACTTCACCACGCTGGTATTCAGCCGCATTGGCATTGCGCTGTCCCACGCGGTGTTCTGGTCGATCACCGCCTCACTGGCCGTGCGCGTGGCGCCCCAGGGCAAGCAGGTGCAGGCGCTCGGCCTGCTGGCCACCGGCACCTCGCTGGCCATGGTGCTGGGCATTCCACTCGGCCGCGTGCTCGGCGAGGCGCTAGGCTGGCGCACCACCTTCATGGCGATCTCGGTGATTTCCGCGCTGACCGTGCTCTGCCTGATGAAGAACCTGCCCCTGCTGCCGAGCCAGAATTCCGGTTCGCTGAAAAGTTTGCCGCTGCTGTTCAAACGTCCAGCGCTGGTGGCGCTGTACGTGCTCACCGTGCTGGTGATAACCGCCCAGTTCACCGCCTACAGCTACATCGAGCCCTTCGCCAAGACCGTCGCCCACCTCAGCGAGCACCTGACCACCGTGTTGCTGCTGCTCTTCGGCGGCGCCGGCATCCTTGGCTCGCTGCTGTTCAGCCGCTACAGCGCGCGCTACCCGAAAGGCTTCATCATCGCCGCGATCCTTGCCCTGGCACTATGCCTGCTGCTGTTGCTGCCGGCCGCGCACAACGCTTCTGTCCTCGCCGTGCTCAGCGTGGTCTGGGGCATCTCGATCATGTGCTTCGGCCTGGCGCTGCAGGCCAAGGTGCTCAACCTCGCATCCGACGCCACCGACGTGGCGATGGCGCTGCTTTCGGGCCTGTACAACGTCGGCATCGGCGGCGGCGCGCTGCTCGGCAGCCTGGTCAGCACCCACCTCGGGCTGGCCAACATCGGCACCGTTGGCGGCCTGTTCGCCCTCGGCGGGCTGATGCTCTGCTGCTTCACCAGCTACCGTTTCATCCGCCCGTTCCGGCCGACGGCGTTGTAGTCGCCTGGCGTGGAAGGTCGTTGCGACCTTCCACCTTCTTCGCTGCATCCGCTCCCGACGGTGACGGCAGCCATCGCCTCACGCATGATGCAAAGCCCTCTCGATCTCGAAGGAGTCTCCATGCGCCGATGCCTGATCTGTTTCAGCCTTATGCTGGCCGGCTTGCTGAACCTGGGTGCCGCGCAGGCGGACGACGAGGCGCAGTTGCTGGCGCTGATCAACGCCTACCGCGCCGAGCCGCAGGGGTGCGCGGCGCAGACGGTGGCGGTCGGGCCGCTGTCGCTCGATCTGCGCCTGGCCGCGCCGACGGCGACCGATATCGACGACCTGCAGCAGGCACTCAGCCAGAACGGCTACCCGGCGGCGGCCTTGCAGCTGATTCGCCTGTCCGGGCCGGACAGCGCCGAGGCGGCGATGAGCGCACTGCGGCAGAAATTCTGTGCGCAACTGCTGGGGGCGCAATACATCGATGTCGGCGTGTCACACAGCGCCAGCGACTGGCGCGTGGTGCTGGCGCGGCCGCTGCTTTCCGGCGGCCTGGGCGACTGGGAGGCGGCGGGGCGGGCGGTGCTGGAACTGGTCAACACGGCCCGCGGGCAGGGCCGGCAATGCGGCGGCACCAACTTTGCCGCGGCGGCGCCACTGGCCTGGAACGCCGCGCTGGCCGAGTCGGCGCTGGCGCACAGCCGCGACATGGCCAACGGCAACTTCTTCTCCCACCGCGGCAGCGATTCCAGCCAGGCCGACGAGCGTGCGCTGCGCGCCGGTTACACCTGGAGCGCGCTGGGCGAGAACATCGCCGCCGGCGACGACGCGCCCAAGGCCATCGTCGACGGCTGGCTGGCCAGCCCGGCGCATTGCGCCAACATCATGAGTCCGGCCTTCAGCGAAATGGGCGCCGCCTACGCCGTGGACCCACGCAGCGATGCCGGCATCTACTGGACCCAGGTGTTCGGCGCGCGCTGATCCAGTTCGGTGCCGCGTTTTCCAACGTTTTTTCCCTGCCTGCTTGCGCCGCGCCTGTCGTGGTGCGCCCGGCGCCAATCCGGGCATTCTGCGGGGACCAGGGGCCAGTGCCTGCGAAGTGCCACTAGTTCACCTGTCCTATTGGACGACGCACGGGCCTGCCATAGCGTGGGCTGGTCGCCGCGTTGGTGCGGCCCTGCCTAACAAGAAGGATTCATCATGAAAAACGCTGCTAAAACCCTGCTCGTCGGCCTGTCCCTGACTGCACTCAGCGCTGCCGTGATTCCCGCCCAGGCCAACAGCGCGCGCTCGCCGCTCACGGTGGAGATGCGCAGTGAAACGCTGGCAATCACGCAACCGACCCTTTCCGCTCCGGCTGCGAACGTCTTCGCCTCGGCAGATGCAGCCCCCACGACGACCGGGGCGGGCGTGCAACTGGCCATGCTCAAGACCAGCTGCGCCGATCCATCGCCCTGGTACACCTTCAGCGGCTGGGAAGCGCTGGCCTGCGTGTTCTCCGGCCAGTGGTGACAGGCGTAACCGTCAGGTCCGCGGGTGGACAAGCCTCGCGTTGTCCACCTGCGCGGGTTTGTCTCCCTCTCCCTCCGGACAGGGTGGGAGTGAGGGAGTAGTCGCGGGAAAAGCCCAGGAGCGCCCAATCCCCCTGCGGGCGCCTCACCCCGGTGGGAGAGGGCGTCTTCAGGCCGGTTTGCGGATGGTCTTGAGCAGGTCTTCCGGGGTGATCTGGCCGACCACGTTGCGGTTGGCGCCCGGTAGCGGCAGGTCGAGGATGTGGCCCTTGATCTTGCCGATCACGTGCATCTCGCACGGTTTGCAGTCGAACTTCAGGGTCAGCACTTCGTCCTGGTGCACCAGCTGCATCGGCGCGACCTTGGTGCGCACGCCGGTGACGCCCTTGGCCTGCTTTGGGCAGAGGTTGAAGGAGAAACGCAGGCAGTGCTTGGTGATCATCACCGGCACTTCGCCGGTTTCCTCGTGGGCCTCGTAGGCCGCATCGATCAGTTGCACGCCGTAGCGGTGGTAGAAGTCCCGCGCCTTCTGGTTGTAGACGTTGGCGAGGAACGACAGGTGCGCCTCCGGGTAGACCGGTGGTGGCGTGCTGACCGCCTTGCGCCCGCCACGCGGATGCAGGGCGACGCGGGCCGCCGTGAGCGCCTCGATGGCATCGCGGCGCAGTGCCTTGAGCTGCGAGTTGGGGATGAAGAACGCCTGCGGTGCGACGATCTCCACCGCCTCGGCGTGGTAGATCGTGGTGCCCAGTTTGCCCAGCCCGTCGCGCAACTGCTCCAGCGCCTGCTCCGGCTTGTTGGCCGGGCCGAAGGGGCCGTCTAGGCCGAGGGAGACCTGCGCGCCGTCCTCGCTGCTCAGCGTCAGCTCCAGGCGTGCCTCGCTCCATTGCACCTGCCAGCGCACGGCGATGCGGCGCTCGGCGGAGGTCTTCTGCAGCGCCTGCTGCCAGTTGTGGTCGAGGTTGCGGTTGAGCGGATGGTTCGGCCGCAGCTGGCGCAGCGCGGCGGGCATTTCGTTGGGCTCGACGCGGTACTGCCAGCGCGGCGCGCCGTCTTCCTCGAAGGCTTGCAGCTGCTCGACCACGCTGGCGCGGAAGCCGACCACCTCACGCTTGACCAGCACATTGAGGCCGTCGCCGTTGGACAGCGGCTCGGTGGTGCTGGCGATCAGGTCGCGCTTGCCTACCTTGAGCACTTCGCCCACCGCCAGACCGGTGAAGGTCGGCGAATCGAAGGCGCCGATGTCCACCTTGCGCTCGCTGACGAAGTAGTCCGTGCTGCCGCGGTGGAAGGTCTTGTCCGGATCGGGTAGGAAGAAATGCTCGGTGCGCCCGCTGGATGCCGGCGCCAGGTCCGGGCGCCCGGCGAGAAGCGCGTCCAGCTGCTGGCGGTAGTAGGCGGTGATGTTCTTCACATAGCCGACATCCTTGTAGCGCCCCTCGATCTTGAACGAGCGCACGCCGGCATCCACCAGCGCGCCGAGGTTGGCGCTCTGGTTGTTGTCCTTCATCGACAGCAGGTGCTTGTCGAAGGCCACCACGCGGCCCTGGTCGTCCTTCAGCGTGTACGGCAGGCGGCAGGCCTGCGAGCAGTCGCCACGGTTGGCGCTGCGCCCGGTCTGCGCGTGGGAGATGTTGCACTGCCCGGAGAACGCCACGCAGAGCGCGCCGTGGATAAAGAACTCGATGGCCGAATCCACCGCGTCGGCCATCGCGCGGATTTCCTGCAGGTTCAGCTCGCGGGCCAGCACCAGCTGCGAGAAGCCGGCCAGGGACAGGAACTTGGCTCGCTCCAGGGTGCGGATGTCGGTCTGCGTGCTGGCGTGCAGCTCGATCGGCGGGATGTCCAGCTCCAGCACGCCCATATCCTGGACGATCAGCGCATCGACGCCGGCATCGTAGAGCTGGTGGATCAGCGCGCGCGCCGGCTCCAGCTCGTCGTCATGCAGGATGGTGTTGAGGGTGACGAATACGCGGGCGTGGAACAGGTGAGCGAATTCCACTAGGGAGGCGATATCCGCGACGCTGTTCTCGGCATTGTGTCGCGCGCCGAAACTCGGCCCGCCGATGTACACCGCGTCCGCCCCATGCAGGATGGCCTCGCGGGCGATCCCCGCGTCGCGGGCAGGGCTGAGCAGTTCCAGATGATGCTTGGGCAAGGACATGGGCGTTTTCTTTTATCAGGCGTGGCACGGTAGCCGCGCATTTTAGCCGGGCGACGGCGGCTTGGGGATCTTGCGTGACGGGAGGGGCCGCGCTTACCCCGAACGCAACCCCGTAGGGTGCGTCGCGCGCACCGGGCGATCACCGGAGAAATACATTGGTGCGCATGGCGCACCCTACGATCACCGGCAGTGACGGAGTTGCGCATCGTGTGGCACGCACGTCCCGTAGGGTGCGCCGCGCGCACCGGGTGATCATCGGAGAAATGCATCGGTGCGCATGGCGCACCCTACGGTCTCCGGGAGTGACGGGGCTGCGTGTCGCACGCACTTCCGTACGGTGCGCCGCGCGCATCGAGTTCCATCGGGCTATGCGCGCAGCCCGGGCCACTCAATGCAGACGGCGTGTGCCGAGGCGGTTCTCGACCAGCGCCTGGGCTTGCGCGGCCATCTGGTCGAGCAGACGGTCGCGCTTCTTCTCGGCGTCGCTCATGGCCTTCTTGCCGTGCTGCTGCACCAAATAGGCATGGATCTGCCGGACTTCCTTGCTCTGGAAGATCGGCGCCAGGTCCTGCACCGCCAGCAGGCTATCCGAGGCGTGGTTCCAGGCGTTCATCAGCACCTGCGGCCCGCGCGCCGCCAGCACCTGGAAGCCCATGGCCTCGAACATCGGCACCTTGCCCGCCGCGCAGGCCAGCTCGGCATGCGGATGCCGCGCGCTCATGTGCTGCAGCATCGCCCGGGCGATCCCGCGCCGGCGGTGGCTGGCCTGCACCGCGGTGTAGACCAGCGTGCAGGCCTGCGGGTCATCCTTCGCCGGCAGGTAGAGCGCGAAGCCCAGCACCTGCGACGGGTCCGCATCGTCCAGCGCCAGGATCAGCCGGGCGCGGGTCTCCTGCGCGGCGTCCATCGCCTGCAGGTAGAGGTGGACCTCGTAGCCGATCACGTACTGGTAGAGCTGGAACAGCGGATTGCTCGGCGTCAGCGACACCGGGCTGATGTCGCTGAAGTAATCCACCACCATCTGTAGAACCTGGCTCTTCAGCGATTCCGGCGGGGGGGTGTCCAGGTGTACGAGGGTGAACATCGGCGAACGGGCTCCGGGCGGGCGAGGGCGGGTGAGCGCGGCATTGTAACGGCTGGGCGGTCGATCATCCCGATCACTCACCACCGGGTGACGCCGCAAGACGAGTTTCCATCCGCCGGGCCCATCCCACCCGCCGGGAAAAGCCATCGCCGCACCGGCGCTGGGCTATGATGCGCGCCCTCATTTCCGCCCAAATCCAGACCTCCATGCCCGGCAACGCGCTCTATACCGACCTGTCGGGTTACTACGATCTGATGTGCGCCGATATCGACTATCGCGCACAAAGCCACTGCGTCCAGCGCCTGCAGCAACTGTTCGGCAACGGCGGCAGACGCCACCTCGACCTGGCCTGCGGAACCGGGCCGCACGTCCGCCATTTCATCGACGCCGGCTACCGCAGCGGCGGCCTCGACATCAACCAGCCGATGCTGGACCGCGCCGCCCAGCGCTGCCCGGAAGCCCGGTTCTCCTTGCAGGATATGTGCGGGTTCAGCGTGAGCGAGCCGCTCGACCTGATCACCTGTTTCCTCTATTCGATCCACTACAGCGGCAGCATCGACCGGCTAAAGGCCTGCATTGCCCACGCGCATGGCGCGCTGGAGCGCGGCGGGGTGTTCTGCTTCAACGCCGTCGACAGGCGGATGATCGACAACGCTTCCTTCGTCTCCCACAGCGCCCACCACGTGGACGGCCTGTTCGGCTTCAGCTCCGGCTGGCACTACAGCGGCGAGGGCGAGCGGCAATCGCTGCGGCTGCGCATCGAACGCACGGTGGCCGGCGAAACCCAGGTCTGGAACGACGAACACCCGATGGTGGCGGTGAGCTTCGCCGAGTTGCAGGCACTGCTGGCGCACCACTTCGAGGTGCATGTGCTGGAGCACGATTACGAGAAGCTGATTCCCTGGGACGCGACGTCGGGGAATGCACTGTTCGCCTGCGTGAAGAATTAATCCCGTAGGCTGCGCCGCGCGCACCGCAATCACCGCGCCGGCCTCCATGGCGCACCCTACGATTACGTAGGGTGGAAATGGCGAAGCCTTTTCCACCGGGTGGCGATCCACCGGGTAGCGATTCCTGATGTGGCTGCCCACGCTCCCCGTCCGAATCCAAACGCCTATTCCCCCCAACGCCCCGTTCCGCCCTCATCGTTACCACCCGCCCAATCCAGCGGATAAATCCCGTCCCGGACCGCCCGGTGAAAACTCGAATACGGCCAATCGCGCACGCGGGTGACGTGCCCATGTTTCGTATCCGCTCCATAAACCCCA
>NZ_DEYR01000076.1:0-54387 GCF_002364635.1 Pseudomonas sp. UBA3153 | reverse complement strand
CGCCGACAGCGGTTTCGAACGCACCGGCGGTAAAGTCGCTTGAAGCCCTCGATAGATGACAAAAGCCCGGCCCGTCCGGGCTTTGTTCATTTTCAGCCAGCGCTTTTCCGCGAATGCCCACGCCACACCCCGCCCGCACGCTCAGTGCACGACTGATCACCAGACATCGACGGGCGCAAAATCCTTTTGCTAGAGTGCGGCCACCTCCCCCGCTCGCCGTCGCCCCCGCATGCCACCACGCGCCGAACAAAAACTGCAGACCCGCCACGCCTTGCTGGCCGCCGCGCGCAGCCTGATGGACAGCGGGCGCGGCTTCGGCAGCCTGAGCCTGCGCGAAGTCGCACGCTGCGCCGGCATCGTCCCCACCGGCTTCTATCGCCACTTCGAGGGCATGGATCAGCTTGGCCTGGCGCTGGTCGAGGAAGTCGGCGAGACCTTTCGCGAAACCTTGCGCGTGGTGCGCCGCAACGAGTTCGAGCTGGGCGGGCTGGTCGAGGCCAGCACGCGGATTTTCCTCGACGCGGTGAGCGCCAACCGCGAGCAGTTCCTCTTCCTCGCCCGCGAGCAATACGGCGGTTCGCGCCCGGTGCGCCAGGCCATCTCCAGCCTGCGCCAGCGCATCACCGACGACCTCGCGGCCGACCTCAAGCTGATGAACCGCATGCCGCAGCTCGACGACGCGGCGCTGGACGTGATCTCCGATCTGGTGGTGAAAGCGGTGTTCGCCACCCTCCCCGAACTCATCGACCCGCCCTCCGAATCCCTGCCCGCGCACCTGAGCGCCGAAGCCAAGATCACCCAGCAGCTGCGCTTCATCTTCATCGGCGGCAAGCACTGGCTCGGGCTGAACGGCTCGCGGACCTGATCGCCCGGCGCCCCGGCGCTGCCCCGCTTTGGCATACTGGCCAGACGCCGCGCGCCTGAATGCACCATTACCGCGCACGAATTTCACCTGGGCACCAAAGCAAACCTGACCGAGGGTTCAAATTCGGGCAACCCCGCGCCGCAGCGCGCCATCCATGGGGCCGCACGCACTTGGCAAGTCCCTTGCTCGTACCTCCGCCACGCCAATCCCCGGAAGCCACCATGCTCGTGATTCACCGCCGCATCGAACCCCGCACCGAATGGGACGCCGAACTGGAAATGACCTTCGAGGCCCGCAGCAAGAGCCGCCTGCGCTGCTTCAGCAGCACCGGCGAAGACGTCGGCCTGTTCCTCGAACGCGGCCAGCCACCGCTCGCCGATGGCGAATGCCTGCAGGCCGAGGACGGCCGCATCGTCCGCGTCCGCGCCCGCGCCGAGCCACTGATGCACGTGACCTGCGCCAACGCCTTCGAACTGACCCGCGCCGCCTACCACCTGGGCAACCGCCATGTCGCCCTGCAACTGGGCGACGGCTGGCTGCGTCTGCCCGACGACTACGTGCTCAGGGACATGCTCGAACAGCTCGGCGCCCACGTCGAAGCCATCGAGGCGCCGTACCAGCCGGAGCACGGCGCCTACGGCGGCGGCCATCACCACTCGCACGCCGGCGAAGCCGAATTCAGTTACGCGCCGCGCCTGCACCAGTTCGGCAGCAAAGCGTGAATCCCGCCTGGGCCCTGTTGCGCCTGGCCAGCCCGCAGTTGCCGATCGGCGGCTACAGCTATTCCCAGGGCCTGGAAATGGCCGTCGAGCAGGCGCGCGTGAAGGACAGCGCCAGCGCGCGGCGCTGGATCGCCGACCAGTTGCTGCTCAACCTCGCGCGCTTCGAGGCGCCGCTGCTGCTGGCCCACTGCGTGGCCGCCGCCGAGGGTGACTGGGACGAACTCAAACGCCTCGCCGGCGAGCAGCGCGCCAGCCGGGAAACCCGCGAGCTGCGCCTGGAAAGCCGGCAGATGGGCTACTCGCTGCAGCAGTTGCTCGAAGGCCTGCCCGAGATGGATGAAGCGGCCCGCACGCTGCTCGGCGAACTCGACGAACCCGGCCTGGCGGTGACCTGGGCGCTGGCCGCCCGCTCCTGGAAGATCGACGCGCAGGACGCCCTCGCCGCATGGCTCTGGGGCTGGCTGGAAAACCAGCTGGCGGTACTGATGAAGACCCTGCCGCTCGGCCAGCAGGCCGCGCAGCGGCTGACCTCCGAGCTGCTGCCCAGCTTGCAGCAGGCGCAGCGCGAGGCCAGCGAACGGAGCGCGGACACCTGGGGCAGTGCCGCCTTCGGCCTGGCCCTGAGCAGCATGGCCCACGAACGCCAGTACAGCCGCCTGTTCCGCTCGTGAAGGCGCAACCAATCAGCCGCCGCGCGCCCGGTGTGCGCGGCACACAGATAGACATGGGAGAAACAACGATATGAACAGCCAACCCTTGCGTGTCGGCATCGGCGGTCCGGTCGGTTCCGGCAAGACCGCACTGACCCTGGCGCTGTGCCTGGCGCTGCGCGAACGCTACAACCTCGCTGTGGTGACCAACGACATCTACACCCAGGAGGACGCGCAGTTTCTGGTGCGCAACGAAGCCCTGGCGCCGGAGCGGATCATCGGCGTGGAAACCGGCGGTTGCCCGCACACGGCGATCCGCGAGGACGCCTCGATCAACCTGGAAGCCGTCGACCAGCTCAACCGGCGCTTCCCGGGCCTGGACCTGATCATCGTCGAGTCCGGCGGCGACAACCTCTCGGCGACCTTCAGTCCAGAGCTGTCCGACCTGACCATCTACGTGATCGACGTGTCTGCCGGCGACAAGCTGCCGCGCAAGGGCGGCCCGGGCATCTGCAAGTCCGACCTGCTGGTAATCAACAAGATCGACCTCGCCCCGCTGGTCGGCGCTTCGCTGGAGATGATGGACAGCGACACCCGCAAGATGCGCGGCGACAAGCCGTTCGTCTTCAGCAACCAGAAAGTCGGCCAGGGTCTGGACCAGATCATCGCCTTCATCGAACGCCACGGCATGCTCAGCGCCGCCTGAGCCCATCACCAGGAGACCTCCATGAAGCTTCGCCACTCGCTTTACGCCCTTGCCCTCGCCTTCACCCCGGCGCTGGCCTTCGCCCATCCGGGCCATGACGCTTCCGGACTGATGTCGGGCATCGCCCACCCGATCACCGGACTGGACCACCTGCTGGCGATGCTCGCCGTCGGCCTCTGGGCGGCGCAGCAGAAAGGCGCCGCGCGCTGGGCGCTGCCGGCGACCTTCGTCGGCACCATGCTGATCGGCGGGCTGTTCGGCTTCGAGGGTATGGAATTGCCGTTCATGGAACAGGGCATCGCCAGCTCGGTGCTCGCCCTCGGCCTGCTGGTCGCCGTCGCGGTACGTCCGCCGATGGCCGTGGCCGTAGGCCTGACCGCGCTGTTCGCCCTCGCCCACGGCGTCGCCCACGGCCTTGAGCTGCCGGAAATCGCCAGCCCCTGGAGCTATGCCGCCGGCTTCGTCGCCGCCACCGCCGCGCTGCATGCCATCGGCTATGCGCTGGTGCGCGTCCTGCCGCAAGCCGCCGCGTCGCTGGTCCGCGTCGCCGGCGCCGCCTCGGCCATCACCGGCGCCTGGATGCTGGCCGGCTGATAACCGCAACGCTGATGGTGCGCATGGCGCACCCTACGGTGTACATCGCTCTCGTAGGGTGCGCCGCGTGCACCAATCACCCCGCGCCGCGCCCGACCTTTCCACGCCCGCCCGAGCAACGGTGCGCATGGCGCACCCTACGGTATGCTCCGCTCTCGTAGGGTGCGCCGCGCGCACCAATCCCACCCGCACCGCGCCCGACCTTTTGCCGCCCGTTTGGGCAACGGTGCGCATGGCGCACCCTACGGTGTGCAGCGCTCTCGTAGGGTGCGCCGTGCGCACCAATCACCCGCTCCACGCAACGTCGCACCTGCCCTTTCACCGGCCGCTTTGGCATAGTCGACCACTCCCGCCTCGTCCGATGGACCGACCATGCTGCGCTTCGTCCGCTTCCTGCTGATTCCCCTGCTGCTGCTCGCTGCCGTGCTGCTTGGCCTGCTGCTGACCAGCCATCCGGCCAGTCGCCCGCCGGTGCTCGTCGAACTCGGCGAGCAGCCGCTGGTGATCGCCCACCGCGGCGGCATGGGCCTATGGCCGGAGAACACCCTGTTCGCCTTCGAGCGCGCCGATGCGCTGGGCGTGGACATGCTGGAACTTGACGTGCGCGCCAGCCGGGACGGCGACCTGGTGGTGATCCACGACGAGGCGCTGGAGCGCACCAGCAACGGCCGCGGGCCGGTAGAGGCGCTGAGCCTGGCGCAGTTGCAGGCGCTCGATGCCGGCTACACCTGGACCGCCGACGGTGGTGAAACCTACCCATACCGCGGCCAGGGCATCCGCATCCCGAGCCTGGCCGAAGTCTTCGCGCGGCTGCCGGAGCGGCCCAAGTCGATCGAGATCAAGAGCGCCGACGCCGGCGTGGAGGAGCGCCTGTGTGCGCTGCTGAAAAGTGCCGGCCAGCGCGACAAGGTGATCGTCGCCAGCTTCCACGAGCGCAGCCTGCAACTGTTCCGCGAGCTCTGCCCCGGCGTCGCCACCGCCGCCGGGCCGACCTCGGTGCGCCTGCTGGCGGCGCTGAACTGGGTCGGCCTGGCCGGCGTGCTCTCGCCGTCCTACCAGGTGCTGCAGATTCCACCGCGCAGCGGCGACGCCCAGCTCGCCTCCGCGCGGCTGTTCGCCAGCGCGAGGGCGCGCGGCCTGGCGGTGCAGCTGTGGACGATCAACGAGCAACCGGAAATGCGTCAGTTGCTGGACATGGGCGCCGACGGGCTGATCACCGACTACCCCGAGCGCGCCCTGCAACTGCTCGGCCGGCCGACGCGCATCGCCCCCAGGCCCTGATCAGCGCCCCAGCAGGCCTGGCAGTGCCTCGCCGATCAGGCTGCTGCCGGCGATCACCAGCAGGCTGAAGACGATCCAGCGGATCGCCCGCAGAGACAGCGGCGGCGGATAGCGCTTGACCAGCCAACTGAGGACCAGCACCAGCGGCAAGGCCTCGGCGCTAAGCAGCAGCACGTTGAGGGTGAAATGCCCCTGCACCAGCACCAGGGCGATGCGCAGCAGCGCATTGGCGGCGAACACCGCGACCAGCGTGTTGCGGATGACTTCGTAGGGCAGCGGCTGGCGATACAGGTGATAGACCACCGGCGGCCCGCCGCTGGCGAAGAGCCCGCCGAGCAGGCCGGTGAGCGCGCCGGCGACGTGGAACGACAGCGGCCCGGAGCGCTGCGCGCGCGGCCGGGTCTGCATCACCAGCATCAGGCTGCAGAGCAGGATCACCCCGCCCAGCAGCACCCGCAGCAGCGTCACCTGGCTGCCGCTAAGCCAGCCGAGCAGCAGGATGCCGATCACCACGCCGGGCAGGCTGGTGACCAGCAGCGGACGCAGCACGCTCATGTCCATGCGTGTCTTCGAGCCGGCCAGGGTCACCGCCGCGTTGAACAACGTCAGCACGCTGACCGCGATGGACACCTCGTTGAGCGGCGCCAGGTGCAGCATCGCGACCAGGCCCAGCAGGATCAGCCCGAAGGCGAAACCGGTGAGGCTCTGGGCGAAGGTGGCCAGCGCCACGCAGATCAGAAAAGCCAGATGCAACCAGATGCTCATACCCTGTACTCAGGACCTTGGGGCGTGCGGTGCGCCGCCGCGTTTTCAGGGTATCGCCGGCGTCAGCGCGCGTTCGCCTCGCGCTCGCGCAACACGTCCGCCATCCTGCTGCCGAACAGCCGGCCCACCGCCTCGCCGTCGCCGCCGGCCTCGTCGAATGCTTCCACCACGGCCTCCAGCGTCGGCCGGGTCTGGGTCAGCAACGCGATCACATAATCCTCGGCGCTGACGCCGGTGTGCGCATGGTAGCGCCGAAGCAGCTGCAACTGGTCGTCGGACAGGTTCAATTCAAGTGTTTCGCTCATCGTGCGCTCCGTGGGTGATGCCGATACGGCTCGGGTCTACAGGTTCGCATGGTCGGAAAAGAGCCAGGGCTGGGTCCAGAACCACAACTGGCCCGGCAATGGGGCCAGTTGCAGTCACTGGACGCACGATTGCGCGGCATCTGGTGCCAGAGCCGGCGCCGCCCGCTGCCTAGAATCGGCTATCCCCACTCGACCCGGACCCGCCCGATGACCGACCTGCACTTCGAACACGCCAGCCGCCTGGTTTCCTGTCGCGACCTGTTCGGCATCGACGCCGACCTGCAGGTGCCGGTGTTCCTCGAGCGCGATGCGCAGGTGCCGGACATCGACCCCGCCTACCGTTTCGATCAGGACGCCACCCTGGCGATCCTCGCCGGCTTCATGCGCAACCGTCGGGTGCTGCTGCAGGGCCTGCATGGCACCGGCAAGTCGACGCACATCGAACAGGTCGCCGCGCGCCTCAATTGGCCGTGCATGCGCGTCAACCTCGACGGACACGTCAGCCGCCTGGACCTGATCGGCAAGGACGGCATCGTCCTGCGCGACGGCCAGCAGGTCACCGAATTCCAGGAAGGCATCCTGCCCTGGGCGCTGCGCCGGCCGATGGCGCTGATCTTCGACGAATACGATGCCGGCCGTCCGGACGTGATGTTCGTCATCCAGCGCGTGCTCGAACGCGACGGCAAGCTGACCCTGCTGGATCAGAACCAGGTGCTCACCCCGCACCCGTACTTCCGCCTGTTCGCCACCGCCAACACCATCGGCCTGGGCAACCTCAACGGCCTCTACCACGGCGCCCAGGTGCTCAACCAGGCCCAGCTGGACCGCTGGAACGTGGTCGCCCGCCTGGACTACCTGCCCGCCGAACAGGAAGTGGCGATCGTCACCGGGCAGGCGCCGGGCACCGATCCGGCGCTGATCGGGCGCATGGTGGCGCTGGCCAACCTCACCCGCCAGGGCTTCGCCGCCGGCGACCTGTCCACGCTGATGTCGCCGCGCGCGGTGATCTCCTGGGCGGAGAATGTCGAGATCTTCGGCGACACGGCGCGCGCCTTCCGCCTGACTTTCCTCAACAAGTGCGACGACAGCGAGCGCGCGCTGGTGGCCGAGTACTACCAGCGCTGCTTCGACGTCGAACTGGCCGAATCCCACGCGCGGCAGCAATCCTCGTGACCGCGCAGCGCCTGGAAAAGCGCCAGCAACAGGTCGAGGAACTCTGCGCCGCGGTGCTCCGTGCGCTGGCCGCGAGCCCGCGCCTGCGCTATCGCGGCAACCGCCTGGAACTGGCCGGACGGGCCTTCCCGATCCGCGCGCCACACCTGCACCCGGAGTTCGCCCGCGATGATTTCCGCTCCTTTCGCGGTGTCGCCGACAGCCTCGCCCTGCGCCTGCGTCACAGCGATCGGGCCCTGCACCGCAGCCGGATGCCGGCCTCGCCGATCGAGCGGCTGGTCTTCGACCTGCTCGAACAGTTGCGCTGCGAAGCGCTGGTGAGCGAGCAGCTCCCGGGCGTGCGCCACAACCTGATGCACCGCTTCAGCCAGTGGGCGGAGCAGTTCATCGACTCCGGCCAGCTGGAAAACCACCTCGGCCTGATGCTCTTCACCCTCGCCCTGATGAGCTGGCGGCTGCTCTGCAACGGACACACGCCGGAGCGCATCCAGGACCTGCTGGAAGCGCCACGCATGGGCCTGCTCGGCCAGTTCGGCGCGGAGTTCGGCCTGCTGCGCAAGACCCGCCACGACCAGGCCGCCTTCGCCACCCACGCGCTGAACATCGCCTTCTGCATCGCCGCGCTGATCGATCAGCTCGAACAGCAA
Source organism: Pseudomonas sp. UBA3153 (assembly GCF_002364635.1). Taxonomy (NCBI): domain Bacteria; kingdom Pseudomonadati; phylum Pseudomonadota; class Gammaproteobacteria; order Pseudomonadales; family Pseudomonadaceae; genus Pseudomonas; species Pseudomonas sp. UBA3153. Next base: position 46,679 of record NZ_DEYR01000076.1, on the reverse strand, counting down.
CTGGGCAGCGCCGACGAGCGCCGCGACACCGCCAGCGAAAAGAGCCTGGCGGCATTCGCCCTGCTGCTGGAAAACGACGGCGGCGAAGACGGCGACGGCGGCGGCATCGCGGGCGCCAACGACCGTGCAGGCGCCCAGGACGGTTTCCGCTACCGGGTGTTCAGCCGCGACCACGATGTCGAGCAGGTCGTCGGCAAACGGGTACGCGCCGAACTGCTGCTGGAACTGCGCCAACGCCTCGACCAGCGCATCCTCCGCCAGGGCCTGAACCTGCAACGGCTGGCGCGCCAGTTGTCCGCGCTGCTCGCCGCGCCTCGCCTGCAGGGCTGGGAATTCGCCCAGGAGGAAGGCCGCCTCGACGGCGGTCGGCTGAGCCGCCTGGTGACCAACCCGAACCAGCGCGACCTGTTCCGCCGCGAACCGCTGCGCCCGCACAGCGAGTGCGTGGTGACCTTCCTGATCGACAACTCGGGCTCGATGCGCACGCACATCGAAAGCCTGGCGCTGCTGGTCGACTGCCTGTCCCGCGCGCTCGAGCTGGCCGGCGCGAAAACCGAGATCCTCGGTTTCACCACCGGCCAGTGGAACGGCGGCCGCCCGTTCAAGCGCTGGCGCGGGCAGGGCTCGCCGGCCGACCCGGGGCGCCTCAACGAGCTCTGCCACATGATCTACAAGGACGCCGACACGCCCTGGCGCCGCGCCCGCCCGGCCATCGCCGGGCTGCTCAAGTCCGACCTGTTCCGCGAAGGCGTGGACGGCGAGGCACTGCTCTGGGCACGCCAGCGGCTGCGCCAGCGCAACGAACCGCGACGCCTGCTGATCGTCATCAGCGACGGCTGCCCGATGGACAGCGCCACCCATCAGGCCAACCGCGAGGACATCCTCGACCTACACCTGCGCCAGGTGGCGCGGCAGATCGAGGACGAAGGGGAAATCGAGCTGTACGCGCTGGGCGTCGGCCTCGACCTGAGCGCCTACTACCGCCACAGTCTCGAACTGGACCTGCAGCAGGGCGTCGAGAACGCGCTGTTCGGCGAGGTGCTCGGGCTGCTCGGCCGGGGCCGCGCGCGGCGTTGAGGCCGCGCGGCCGTCACCCGGGACGGCCGCGCCGGTTCAGACGAAGAACTTGAGGATCACCAGGATCAGCGCGGCGAGGAACAGGGTTTCCGTCACCAGCAAGGTCGCCGGTCGCCAGCCCACCGCCAGCAGCGCCTTGATCGAGGTCTTCATGCCCAGCGCGGCGATCGCCGTGACCAGGCACCAGCTCGATACGCCGATGGCCATCTTCTGCGACCACTCCGGCATCACGCCGCTGCTGTTCAGGCCGACGAAAACCACGAAGAAGATGATGAACAGCGGCAGCGGCAATGCCGTCTTCGAGCCGCCCGCAGCCGCGCCGTCGCGACGACGCAGCAGCAGCGAGAGGGAGAACACGATGGGCACCAGCATCGCCACCCGCAGCAGCTTGATCACCGTGGCGGTGTCGCCGGTCTCGTTGGACATGCTGTAGCCGGCACCGACCACCTGCGCCACGTCGTGGATGGTCGCACCGAGGAACACCCCGGCCTGCTGGTCGTCCAGGCCGAGGCTCTTGGCCAGGATCGGGTAGACGATCATCGCCAGCGTGCTCAGCGCGGTCACGCTGATCACGGTGAAGATGGTATTGCGCTCGGCGTCCTTGTCCTGCGGCAGCACCGCCGAAATCGCCAACGCCGCCGAAGCGCCGCAGATGCCGACGCTGCCTCCGCTGAGCACGCCGAAATCGCGCCCCAGGCCGAGCAGCTTCGACAGCCCCACGCCGACCGCGATGGTCAGCAGCACCGCGCCGATCACCACCATCATCAGGGTGCCGCCCAGGGAGAAGATCTGCTCCACGGTGATGCGCATGCCCAGCAGCGCGACGCCGATGCGCAAGATGGTGCTGGAGGTGAACTTGATGCCCGCCACCGCGCGGCCTTCCTCGTGCAGGAAGCCCAGCGCCATGCCCAGCAGCAGGGCCATCAGCATCACCGGCGCCCCGTAGTGCTCGGACAGAAAGGTCGCGCCGGCAGCGACGACGACGGCCACCAGCAGGCCGGGCGAGACCTCCAGGAAACGCTCCCGGCGCCGGCTGAGCCAACTGTCGGTAGGCGGAAGGGCAGCCACTGAATTATTGTTGTTTTTGGAACTCATTATTCCGATTCCTTGCATTGCTTGGGCATAAATGCATAAGCGCATGCTAGAGAATCGAAACTGGCACCATTAGAACCACTATCACCGCACAGGCTGGGCCAGATTTGAAATGGCACCCGCGCGCCCTGGCAACTGGACCTACCGCGACGGCCACCCAGGCCTCCAGGCTGCCCCACCGACAACCCGTGAGAACCCGCGTGGCAATTCCCGTGCATCGACTCGCCCAAGCCACCGCCGTCGCGCTGCAGCGATGGCGAAATCCAAACCCGGACTGCGCCACCGGCAACGACCCGCGCAGCAGCGATAACGGGCTGTTGCTGCTGTTCCACGGCAGCCTCGCGCACGCAGCGGATTACGCCTGGCAGAACGCCGGCCGTACGCTGGTCGACAAGACCTACCTGCGCATCCTGTTCAGCGGCGCGGCACTGGATTACCAGGGCCTGAGCGCGGACGAACTGGCCGCGCGCCTGGACTCCTTCATCCGCGAACAGCTGGTGCCGCGCTGGGTGGCGCTGACGGAGAACGCCGAGGCGGAACCGCCCGGGCGCCTGATCGAATCGCTGGAGGCCGGCCTGTTCGGCGAGCCAGGCAACGGCGAGGTCGGTAGCCAGATCCTCTTCTGGCTCTGCCCCCGCCTGCCGCTGCTGCCCAAAAACCACGCCGGCCTGCGCGGCCTGGAACTGCTAGCCGACGGCCAGCTCGGCCTCGACGCCAGCGACTACCAGCACGCCTGCGCGGCGTTGCTGAAGGAAATGCCGGTGCTGCCGGCGCCGCGCCAGTTCGCCGGCAACCCCGACGAACAGCGAAGGGTGCGCCAGCTGATCGAGAACAGCGACTGGTGGCGCCGGCGCGTGCTGGCGCAGTGGCTCGAGCAACTGGGCGGCGGGCCGGCCTGATTCGCGGACAGGCGAAATCGCGGTGCCGCTTGTGGCGGTACCGCTGTCGCTTCGCAAGGGAAATGACGTCAGTGGGAGAACAACGCGACGCTCGTGACGGCGTGTCGCCCGGCACGACTGCAGCGCAGCCATGCGGGGCGCGCATGGTAAACGCAGAAGCCTTTCAATTAGCTATCAATGCCGCAGAAAAAATCTGTAACACATATTCCGTTGATGATTTCTTGACCAATTCTTGATGTTCCGAACGGCACTCTGGAAGGGCGTCGACAGCCTGCCTGGCAGCCGACCGCAATTGCCGGCCCCGCCGCCCCTGTCGCTTTCGGAATTCGCCCCATGAACAAACTTCCGCAGATTACGCTCGCCTTCTGGATCATGAAGATCTGCGCCACCACGCTCGGTGAAACCGCTGGCGACCTGCTGTCGATGACCCTCGATGTCGGCTATGCCATGAGTTCGCTGATCCTGCTCAGCGCGTTCCTCGTCACCCTGGTGGCTCAGCTCGCCTCCAAACGCTACAACCCGCCGCTGTATTGGGCGGTGATTCTCTCCACCAGCACCGCCGGCACCACGATGTCGGACTTCATGGACCGCACCCTCGGGCTCGGCTATGCCAGTGGCTCGGCGCTGCTGATCGGAATTCTCGCGGTGATCTTCGCGGTATGGAAACTCAGCGGCAGCACGCTGGCGGTGGATCGTATCCGCGGCTTCAAGGGCGAGATGTTCTACTGGGTGGCGATCCTCTTCTCCAACACCCTGGGCACTGCGCTGGGCGACTACCTGGCGGACGACTCGGGCCTCGGCTTCGGCGGCGGCGCGCTGCTGATCGGCAGCCTGATCGCCGGCATCGCGGTGCTGCACTACCGCACGCGGATTTCCACCGTCCTGCTGTTCTGGGTGGCCTTCGTGCTGACCCGGCCGTTCGGTGCCACGCTGGGAGATTTCCTCACCAAGCCGCTGGAAAAAGGCGGGCTGGACTTCGGCACCGTCGGCGCCTCGGCCTTCCTCGGCGCGATACTGGTGGGCCTGGTGATCGTCGCCACCCAGGTGCAGCGCAAGCGCCTGCGCGCGGCGCCGCTACCGGCGCTGTGAGCGACGCGCCCTGGCGGAAAACGTCCCGCCAGGGCCCGCCCGGATGAGCAAATCCGCCCCGGTTCCGGTCTGCTGAACATGTTCCCCGGACCGGACCGCCCGCATGCGCCACCGTCACGCGTCACTCGTCCCCGTTCGCCTGCCCATCCTCCTGCTGCTGTTGGCGAGTCTCGCCGCCTGCAGCAGCCTGGCCCCGCGCGACCCGCTGCGCATCGACCTGGCCGGGATCGAGCCGCTGCCCGGCCAGGGCCTGGAAATGCGCTTCGCCGTGCAATTGCGCGTGCAGAACCCCAACGACGACGCCCTCGACTACGACGGCGTGGCGCTGGACCTGGAAGTGAACGGCCAGCCGCTGGCCAGCGGCGTCAGCGACCGGCGCGGCGAAATCCCGCGCTTCGGCGAGGCGCTGGTCAGCGTGCCGGTGACGATCTCCGCGTTCTCGGTGATGCGCCAGACCTGGGGCCTGGGCCTCTACCAGCCCGGCCAGGGGCTGCCCTATCGGCTCAAGGGCAAGTTCGCCAGCGGGCTGTTCGGCACCCAGCGCTTCAGCGACAGCGGCACCCTCACCTGGCCCGAGCCGCCGACCTCGCCCTGACGCCGATCAGCGCGGCTCGCTCTCCCGCCAGACGGGCAAGACGATTCCCTACCAGGACCTGCCGCAGACGGACTGCCAGGCGCCGGGCTGCAGGACTGGCTGGGCGCGATACTCGCCGATTCCGACGCCGGCGCCAGCCGCGGCGCGCTGTTCGACGACGGCCGACTGATCGGCCGGCCGACACTGACGTTGGCGGATGCGGCTGACTCAGGCGGCGAAACCGCCGTCGATGGTCAGGCTGGCACCGGTGATGTAGCCGGCCTCGGGCCCGGCGAGGTAGGCGACGAAGCTGGCGATTTCCTCGGCGCGGCCATAGCGCGGCAGCGCCATAAGGCCTTTCAGGGTGTCCGCGAAGTCGCCGTCATCGGGGTTCATGTCGGTGTCCACCGGGCCCGGCTGGACATTGTTGATGGTGATGCCGCGCGGACCGAGGTCGCGCGCCAGGCCGCGGGTCAGGCCGACCAGCGCGGCCTTGCTCATGGCGTACACGGCGCCGCCGGTGAACGGCATGCGCTCGGCGTTGGTGCTGCCGATACTGATGATGCGGCCGCCCTCGCCCATGTGCCGCGCGGCTTCCTGGGTGGCGACGAAGACGCTGCGCACGTTGATCGCCACGGTGCGATCGAAGTCCTCCAGGCTCAGCTCGTCCAGTTGACCCAGCGCCAGCACGCCGGCGTTGTTGACCAGGATGTCGAGCCCGCCGAAGGCCTTCACGGTGGCGGCGACCGCCGCGCGCACCGCCTGCTCGTCGGCGCTGTCGGCGCGAATCGCCAGGGCCTTGCCGCCTTTCGCCTGGATCGCCGCGGCCAGTTCATCGGCTTTCTGCGCCGAGCTGACGTAGGTGAAGGCGACCGCCGCGCCTTCCGCGGCCAGGCGCTCGACGATGGCGGCGCCGATGCCGCGCGAGCCGCCTTGGACCAGGGCGATCTTGCCATCAAGGGTGTTGCTACCGGATGTGCTCATGGGTGTCTCCTGGGTGTTCGGTGAAAGAGAGGTCCAGTATCTACCGCTCAATCGATACCGATTAGCCGGCAATCCCTATACGCTGAATGAACCAATGGTTTACGCAGACGCCCATGGAAACCCTCAACGCCATCGATTGCTTCGTCCGCAGTGCGGAGGCCGGCAGCTTCGCCGAGGCGGCGCGGCGCCTTGGATTGACGCCTGCAGCGGTGGGCAAGAACGTCGCCCGGCTGGAGGCGAGCATGGGCGTGCGGCTGTTCCAGCGCAGCACGCGGCGGCTGAGCCTGACCGAGGACGGTGAGCGCTTCCTCGGCGAAGTCCGCGAGGGCCTGGCCAGCATCAAGAGCGCGGTGGCCAACCTCGGCAACAGCGCCGGGCAACCCTCCGGCACGCTGAAGGTCAGCATGGGGCTGGCGTTCGCCATCGACTACATGGTGCCGCTGCTGGGCGAGTTCCTCGCCCGCTACCCGGCCATCGAACCGGACTGGCATTTCGACAATCGCCAGGTCGACCTCATCGGCCAGGGCTTCGACGCCGCCATCGGCGGCGGTTTCGAGCTACCGCCCGGCGTGATTGCCCGCGAGCTCGCCCCGGCGCATCGCGTGCTGGTGGCCGCCCCGGACTACTTCGCCGACGGCGCCGAGCCGCGGCATCCGCAGGACCTGGCGGCGCTGGACGGCATCCTGATCCGCTCGCCACAGACCGGGCGCATCCGCACCTGGCCGCTGCGCACCCGCGACAACCAGCAGGCGCCGGTCACGCTGAAGCCGCGCATGACCCTGAGCGATCCCGGCGCCGCGTGCCTGGCCGCCAGCCTGGGGTACGGGGTGGCGCTGGTCAGCCTGCCGCACGCGTCGGCGTACCTGAACGACGGCCGCCTGCGCCGCGTGCTGCCGGAGTGGTACGTGGACGGCGGAGCGCTGAGCCTCTACTTCCCCGCGCAGCGCATCCTGCCGGCCAAGACCCGCGCGTTCGTCGACTTCGTCGTCGAGCACTTCCGTCGCGAAGACCTCGCCGCTCGGCTGCGCGCCGTCTAGCTCCGGCAGCTCTACGACTTTAGGCCCATAGCCTGGCGGTCGACGCGAGCGTCCGGTTGCGCTAGTTTCATCACGCCGAACAATTACAAGAACTTCATGGAGGCACCATGTACTTGCGCAAACGTGCAGGGCTGCTCGCTGTCGCGACCGCCCTGACCCTCAGCACCACGGCTTTCGCCGCATCCGACTTCATAAACATCCTCACCGGCGGCACCAGCGGCGTTTACTACCCCGTCGGAGTCGGCCTGTCTCAGATCTACAGCCAGCATATCGACGGGGCGAAAACCTCCGTCCAGGCGACCAAGGCCTCGGTGGAGAACCTCACCCTGCTCGAAGCCAAACGCGGCGAACTGGCCTTCGCCCTCGGCGACTCCGTGTCGGACGCCTGGAACGGCGTCGAGGATGCCGGCTTCAAGAAACCCTTGAAGAACCTCCGCGCCATCGCCGGGACGTACTCCAACTACATCCAGATCGTTGCCAGCGCGGATTCCGGGATCAAGACCCTGGCGGACCTGAAGGGCAAGCGCATCTCGGTAGGCGCGCCGAAATCCGGCACCGAACTGAACGCGCGGGCGATCTTCAAGGCCGCGGGACTGACCTACGGGGACATGGGGAAGGTCGAGTACCTTCCGTTCGCCGAATCCGTCGAGCTGATCAAGAACCGCCAGCTCGACGCCACCCTGCAGTCCTCCGGCCTGGGCATGGCGGCGATCCGTGATCTCGCCTCGACCATGAAGATCGCTTTCGTGCCGATCCCCACGGAGGTGGTGGAGAAGATCGGCAATGCCGCCTACATTCCCAGCACCATTCCGGCCAGCACCTATGACGGCCAGGATGCTGCCGTTCCCACCGTAGCCATCGTCAACATCCTCGTCACGCACAAGGGCGTCAGCGACGAACTGGCGTACCAGATGACCAAGCAGATGTTCGAGAACCTGCCCCGGCTGGCCACTTCCCACTCCGCGGCGAAGGACATTTCCCTGGAGAACGCCACGAAGAACCTGCCGATCCCGCTGCATCCGGGCGCCGAGCGCTACTACAAGGAGAAGGGACTGCAGTTCTAGACTGCCCTTGTCCCGCCATCGCGGGCGGCCCTGATCGGGGCCGCCCGCCAGCTGTTTCGGAGTGAAATCATGAGCGAGACCTCGCACGGCCTTGCAGCGGACGCTGAGCATTGGCCCAAGACGCTGTTCGCCGTCGCCCTGCTGTTTTCCACCTTCCAGGTCCTTACCGCCGCCTTTCCGCTGGTATCCACGCAGGTATTGCGCGCCACCCACGTCGGCTTTCTCCTGCTGATGGTCTTCCTCAGCTACCCGCTGCGCGGTCATGCACGCCCCTGGCAGCCGCTGGCCTGGCTGCTTGGCCTCGCCGGCATGGCGACGGCGTTCTACCAATGGTATTTCGAGGCCGACCTGATCCAGCGCTCCGGCGATCTGACCCATGCGGACATGGCCATTGGCATCCTGCTCACGGTGCTGGTATTCGAAGCGGCACGCCGCGTGATGGGCATCGCCCTGCCGCTGATTTGCGCCATCTTTCTTGCCTACGGCCTGCTGGGTGAATACCTGCCCGGCGACCTGGCGCATCGTGGCTACGGCTTCGACCAGATCGTCAACCAGTTGGCCTTCGGCACCGAAGGCTTCTACGGCACGCCGGTGTACGTATCGGCGACCTACATTTTCCTGTTCATCCTGTTCGGCGCTTTCCTCGAGCAAGCCGGGATGATCAAGCTGTTCACCGACTTCGCCATGGGCCTGTTCGGTCACAAGCTCGGTGGCCCGGCCAAGGTCTCGGTGGTTTCCTCTGCGCTGATGGGCACCATCACCGGCTCGGGCGTGGCCAACGTGGTCACCACCGGGCAGTTCACCATCCCGCTGATGAAACGCTTCGGCTATCGCCCGGCATTTGCCGGCGCGGTAGAGGCGACCGCCAGCATGGGCAGCCAGTTGATGCCGCCGGTGATGGGCGCGGTGGCCTTCATCATGGCCGAGACCATCAACGTGCCCTACGTCGAGGTGGCCAAGGCCGCCCTGATACCGGCGCTGCTGTACTTCGGTGCGGTGTTCTGGATGGTCCACCTGGAAGCCCGCCGTGCCAACCTCAAGGGTCTGCCCAAAGACCAGTGTCCGAGCGCCTGGGCCGCAGTGAAGGAACGCTGGTACCTGCTGATTCCGTTGCTGGTCCTGATCTACCTGTTGTTCTCCGGACGCACGCCGATGTTTTCCGGCACCATCGGCCTGGCACTCACCGCCATCGTCATCCTCGGCTCCGCGATCATCCTGAGGGTGTCCTCAACAGCTTTGCGCCTGATCTTCTGGATCGTCCTTGGGGTGCTCTGCGCCGGATTCTTCCAGCTCGGCATCGGCGTGGTGTTCGGCGTAATCGGCCTGCTGGTGGTGGCCTGCTGGTTCGTCAAGGGTGGCCGCGAGACCCTGCGCGCCTGCGTGCGGGCGCTCGCCGAGGGTGCCCGCCACTCGGTGGCCGTGGGCATTGCCTGCACGTTGGTCGGGGTGATCATCGGCGTGGTCTCGCTGACCGGCATCGCCACCACCTTCGCCGGTTATATCCTGGCCATCGGGCAGAGCAACCTGTTCCTTTCGCTGGTGCTGACGATGATCACCTGCCTGATCCTCGGCATGGGTATCCCGACCATCCCCAACTACATCATCACCAGTGCCATCGCCGCGCCGGCTCTGCTCGACCTCGGCGTGCCGCTGATCGTCTCGCACATGTTCGTCTTCTATTTCGGCTTGATGGCCGACCTCACCCCACCGGTGGCCCTGGCCTGCTTCGCCGCCGCGCCGATCGCCAAGGAGAGCGGCTTCAAGATCAGCCTGTGGGCGATCCGCATTGCCGCCGCCGGCTTCGCCGTACCGTTCATGGCGGTCTACGACCCGGCCCTTATGATGCAGGGCGACAGCCTGCTGGACACCCTGTACATGCTGGTCAAAAGCTCGTTCGCCGTGGCCCTCTGGGGCGCCGCGGTGGTCGGCTTCCTGCAGGTGCGGCTGCCCGGCTGGGAGCGACTGCTGGCATTCGCAGCCGGTGTCGCGCTGCTGCTGGCAGCACCGATCAGCGACGTCGTCGGCTTCGCCCTCGGCATCGCCCTGGTCGCCCAGCACCTCTGGCGTGCGCGCAGGACGCCGCTGCCGGTTGCTCCTTGATCGGTCTGTGCATCGGCCTGGCCGGGGCGTTGTGGGCGCAGGAGCCAACAGCCGACTTCACCCTGGCCTGGCGTCACACCATCGAGAAGATTCGCTGGGAGGAGGACTACCACCTCGACGCCGAGGGCCTTCACCTCGGCGAGGCGCGGGTTCGCGGAAGCGGTGCGGGCATGGAGATTCCCGACGGTGCGGTACTCCGTGACGGCAGCTGGCACTACCGGCGCGACCTGCCGGCGCTGCAGCCCCTGCGCCTGGGCCGCACGCCGGAGGCTGGCGATTTCGAACTGTGCGTGGCCGGGGCCTGCCGGCCCCTCGCCCATTGGATCGGCCCGCCGCGGGCAAGCCAGCCGGCCGTGGAGTTGTGGAGCTGCGCCATTAGTCAGCAACCGAAACACCATTCGTCCCCGCCATGAAACTTCCCGTGACGCTTCTCTTCCCATCCTAGGGAGGCAAAGTGCCAGCTTGATGGATAGCGCCTCCCCGGCAAGGACATTGGGGAGTGCGATGCAGACATTTCGTGGAATTGAAGGCGCCAGAGGCTGGCTGGCCTGGCTCGTGGTACTGGCTCACGTGGTCGCGCTGACCGGCGTGCGTCAGGCATGGCCGCAGCTCAACGCGTTGAACGCCGCCGGCGACTGGGCGGTCAGCCTGTTCATCATCATCAGCGGCTTCGTCATCACCCACCTGCTGCTGGTCAAGGCCGAACCTTATCCGCTGTACATCGGCCGGCGCCTGCTGCGCCTGTACCCGGCCTACCTGGTCGCGCTGGCGGCGGGAATATGGATTCTGCCGCTGGGCTTCGAGGCGATGGACTCCCTGGAGTGGCAGGACGCCGTGCTGGCCCAGCATTACCTGCGGCAGGCCGCGGAAGTCACCCATGGGCATCTGGGCTGGCATGTGTTCTGGCACGCCCTGCTGCTTCATGGTGTGATACCCAACAATCTGCTCGACGAGTCCGAGTACTTCTTTCTCACGCCGGCCTGGAGCGTGTCGCTGGAGTGGCAGTTTTACCTGCTGGCGCCGCTGCTGGTCCAGGGCCTGCGCCATCGACGCTGGCAGCCGGTGGTCCTCGGTGCCGCCGTGTTCGGCTACCTGGCCTACCGCAAGGGTCTGTTCGGCGAGTTCTCCCTGCCAAGCATCCTGCCCGGGTCGATCGGTTATTTTCTGGTGGGCATAGGCACACGCCTGGCGATCGAGCGGGTCGGCACGCTGGAGAGCTACCCCACGCCGCTCGTGGTCGGTGCGATTCTGCTGGCGCTGGGCGCACCTCAGTTGATGCCGCTGGTCGGCTGGCTGGTACTGATGAGCTATGCGCTGCTAAGCGACAAGGCCCTGGCCAGCAACGACCCGATCGTCTTCCTGCTCCGCCGGGCACTGGACAGTCGCGTGGCCGCGCAGGCCGGGCTGCGTTCCTATTCGGTCTACATCCTGCACTGGGTGATCGTGAACCTGGTGCTCTGCCTGGTGGTGAAGAGTCATATGGGTCTTTCTTCCTGGCAGACCTTCACCCTTACCCTGAGCGGCACGCTGCTGCTGACCCTGGTCGGTTCGGAGATACTCCACCGCCTGGTTGAAAAGCCCGGCATCGCCCTCGGCCGCCAGCTCGGTCGGAAGAAGGCCGCTGCGGACTGACTTCTCCAAGGGCGATAGCCCGGCCGCGACGCCAAAGGCGACAAAACCCTATACAATCCGCGGCCTTTCGCCATCCGAACAAGGAGCCTCTTCGTGAGCACCCTGCCAGCCTGCCCCCAGTGCAATTCCGAATACACCTATCAAGACGGCGCCATGCTGGTGTGCCCGGAGTGCGCCCACGAATGGTCGGCCAGCGCCGAAGCCGCGCCCGGCGAGGACGCGAAGGTGATCAAGGACTCGGTCGGCAACGTCCTGCAGGACGGCGACACCGTCAGCGTGATCAAGGACCTCAAGGTCAAGGGCTCCTCGCTGGTGGTCAAGGTCGGCACCAAGGTCAAGGGCATCCGCCTCGTCGACGGCGACCACGACATCGACTGCAAGATCGACGGCATCGGCGCGATGAAGCTCAAGTCGGAGTTCGTCCGCAAGGTCTGATGCAGATCGCGCACAAAAAAGCCCGGCCGATGCCGGGCTTTTTTTCGCCGATCACTCAGGGTGTCAGTTGCTGGACGTAGGCGGCGACGCCTTCGATATCATCCGGCGTGAGGCCGGCGGCCACCGAGTACATCACCGACAACGCCCGGCGCGGGTCCTTGTCGTGGTAGCGGGTCAGCGCCAGGCGCACGTACTCCGCCGACTGCCCGGCCAGGCGCGGGGCCTTTTCCTGACCTTCGCCACGGGGGCCGTGACAGGCATGGCAGACGCTGTCGAACAGCGCCTTGCCGTGCGCGCGCTGCGCCGCGTCGCCAACCGCCGGCAACGGCACGACCTTCTGCTGACTGAAGTAGATGGCGATGTCGACGCGCTCCTCCAGGCTCAGCGACTTCGCCAGGCTCGACATGACGTAGTTGTTGCGTTCGCCGTCGGCGAACTTCTCGAACGAACGGAACAGGTACAGCGGATTCTGCGCCGCCAGGTTGGGGATGTAGTCGCGCTTGCTGTTGCCGTCCTTGCCGTGGCAATGCCCGCACAGGACGATGCGCTCCTGGCCGGCCTCGTAGGCCTTCTGGCGCAGCGTGGCGTCGCCCATCAGGTAGTTGAAGCGCGCCATCGCGTCTTCGTCGCCGGCGTGCGCGCCGAAGGCCAGCAGGCCGATCAGCAGGAGAAACTGAATACGCATCGGGAGTCGTCCTTTACCGCGAGCCGATAGCCCGCGCCGCCGCCGACTATGCCGCGCGGCACCGCGACACTGGCGGACGCACATCAAGGAAAGCGTCGATGCGAAACGCGCGAGACGCACACCGCGCCGACCAGCCGCATCCAGCAAGGCGAAATTTCGACGACCGGAAGCTGTTCACGATCCGGCGAGAACGCCAGGCAAGGCGAAGACACCCGTTGAGGCAGCGTTTTCGCGTTGTGAAATGAGAAGGCGCCCGATCCCGGACAGCTTCTCAGTGCACCCTGAAGCGCTGCACCAGCGCGATCAGCCGCTGGTTGGAACTCATCAGCCCTTCGGTGCTGCGGTCGACGCTGACGCCGCTGCCGACCAGTTCCTCGACCAGCTCGCGCACCGCCACCATGTTCCTGTTGATTTCCTCGGACACCGCGCTCTGCTCCTCGGCGGCGGTGGCGATCTGCGTGCTGAGGTCGGTGATGTGCACCACCGAGGTGACCATCTCGTCGAGACCCTGGGTAACCCGCGCGGTGTTGTCGGCCGTCGCCTGGCAGCTGGACTTGGTCTTCTCCATGGCGCTGACCGCGGAACTGACGCCCTGCTGCAGGCGTGTGAGCATGTCGTTGATCTCCGAGGTGCTCTGCTGCGTGCGCCCGGCCAGCGCGCGGACCTCGTCGGCGACCACGGCGAAACCGCGACCCTGCTCACCGGCGCGGGCCGCCTCGATGGCCGCGTTGAGGGCCAGCAGGTTGGTCTGCCCGGCGATTTCGCCGATCACCCCGAGCACGGTGTTGATGCGCTGCGCATCGTCCTGCATCGCCTGCACCTTGGCGGTGGCGGCGTCCACTTCGTCGACCAGCGCCCGCACGCTGCCCGCCGCGTCTTCCACCACCTCGCGGGTGCTCTGCGCGTTCATGTTGGCGCGCTGGGTGAAACTGGCGGTTTCCGTGGCGCTCTGCGCCACCGAGTCGGCGGTGGAGCTCATTTCGGTGATCGCCGTCACCGCCTGATCGGTCTCCGACGCGTGCCGCGACAGCGCCAGGTTGGTCTGCTGCGACAGCTGCTTGAGGTGATCGATCTCGCTGGCGATCTGGGTCGTCGCCTTGCTCACGTCGACCATCATGTGCTGCAGGTACTCGATGAAGCGGTTGACCGATACGCCCACGTCGTCGACCTCGTCGTGGCCCTTGAGGGCGATGCGTCGGGTCAGGTCGGCGTCGCCGGCGGAGAGCGAGTCGATGTTCGCCTTGAGCACGCCGAGGCGGCCCATCAACTGGCCGAGGGCGAACAGCATCAACAGCAGCAGCACGATCACCATGGGAATCTGCAGCCAGCTGAGGGTCTTCAGCACGGTGTCGCTCTTGGCCGTCAGGTGGCTGGTCGGCAACGCCGCGGCCAGCAGCCAGGGCGTGCCCTCGATGGGCGAAAGGAAGAAGATGAAGTCTTCGCCGCCGGCGCTTTCGTACTCGCTTTCATAGCGCTCGGCACGGTTCGGCACCTTCAGCGCCGCCTGAACGGTGGCGATGAAGGGCGACTGCGCGGCCAGGTCGGAGACATTCTTCAGCACGATGTTGCCGCTGATCTCCGGCTGGTTGCTGAGGATCTTGCCGTCGGCCTCGACCACCATGACCTCGCCGTGGATGTCCTTCTCCTTCTGCGCCACCAGCGCGTTGAAGAAGCCCAGCGTCAGGTCGATGGTGGACACGCCGTAGGGCTCGCCGTCCTTGTAGAGGGTCATCGCGCAGTTGGTACGCGGTTCGGCGCTGGCTTCGTCCTGGTAGGCCGCGGCCCACGCGCAATGACCGCGCGGGGCCTGCATGCCGGCGCGATGCCAGGGCTGCTCGAAGTAGTTGAGCGATTCGGCGGAGTTCCAGTGCTCGTTGAGCGTCAGCTTTCCCGAGGCATCGCGGTGGTAGAACGTGCTGTGCTTGGCGCGCCCCGGCGTGCGCTTGTCCGGCAGCGGCCAGATACCGCCGCCGAACACCTTGGCGTCGCCGTACTGGTCGACCAGCCCAGGCAGCACGCGGTCGATCGTGTCGCTGTCGAGCAGCGGGATGGTCTGCGTGATGCTGCGCGACTGGGCCTGGACCTGGGCCAGCTCCAGCTTGATCCGCGAGCCGATCTCGCCGACCTGCGCCAGGGTGATCTGCTTGCCGGCATCCACCAGCATCGGCGTGACGAACCGGCGGATGCCGAGCACCGTGGCGATCACCAGCAGAACGATGAAGACGACGAAGGTCAGGGTGTAGCGAGCCTTGATGGTATGCAGTGCGTTCATGCTGGGCAGCCTTCCGGGGGGCCAAACGCTACGGGGACGCCGCGTTCTGGTCGAGGGTATCGGCCCGCCGCGGCTTTTGATGAGGGCAGGCAATCAGGGCCAACATCAGCGTAGTTGCCGGCCGCAAAAGCGGCAGGCGCTACTGCACCGGCAGGAAGTTGAGGAACAGCAGGCCCTGGGCGTAATTGACGCCGATGCGCCGGTAACGCTCGTCGAGCACGTCGCTGAGCAAGTCCAGTCGCGCGACGATCTTGCCGAACTCCACGGCGAAGCTGAGGTTGCGCGCATCGGCGGAAATCTCGTTGGAGAGCAGCCACGGATTGCCCTGCAGGTCGCGCCGGCTGGTCAGCATCCAGGTGGCCTTCTCGATGTTGCGCGCGGCGTTGTTGATGAACTGCGCGTTCAGCGAGTCGGTGAGGTAGAACTCGGTACTGCCGCCATGGGCGGTGATCAGCATGCTGCCGACGGCGTAGATGAAAGCGCCGACGCGGTCGCCCTGGAACTCGTTGCTCAGCGCATAGCTGAGCGCCGCCACGTCCTTGCGCCCGCCGAGCGAAGCCAGCGGCTGGTCCCTCTCGATGCCCATCTGCACGCGCTTCTCCGCCGCCTCGATGCTCGGCAGGCCGGTCTTGCGCCATTCCCGCGGGTTACGCCGGTAGAGCTTGTCGAGCAACTGGTAGAGGCTGTTCAGGTTGTTGCGCATGGCGATCGTGGCCAGGCGGTCGGAATGGGTCTGGAAGAACTCGCTGGGCTTGACCGGGCTCTTGTTGCCGACGAACGCCTGGTGGTCCTGATGCCGGGCGCAGCCGCCCGTCAGCGCCAGCAGCAGCGGTAGCAGCAACCAACCCGCGCGCACGGGCAGCGCACGAGGCAGACGGGCGACAAGGTCGCGAAAAGACAGGTACATCGGATCTGGTCCTTAGATCATCGAAGGGCGTGCGTGAGTAAAGCGCACCCAGGTTGTGCTGATGTGACGGACACAAGCAATAGAAGTGCCGCAATGCCGCTCGCAGGGCAACCTCGCCGTCGGCGCGCCATGTGTCTGCGACGTCGCCTGCCCCCATGCGCAATCGTGAAGCCCGTCGCATCGCACGCCGCGCGTGTTCCCGCGGCCTGACGTGGATCAGGCCCGGAGCACGCAAAGCTGGCAACTTGACCAGGCCCCAGGGATCGGGGCGATCGCGGCAAACGCCGTACCGACAGACAAGGAGCTCGCCATGTCAGGAAAACCCGCCGCACGCGTTTCCGATACCGACGCCTGCCCAAAGCCCGGACACGGGCCCAACCCGATCAGCGCCGGCTCCCCCGATGTACTGATCAACCACCTGCCCGCCGCGCGGATCGGCGACCCCACCGGCTGCGGCGACGCGATCAGCACCGGCGTGCCGGGCATCTACGTCAACGGCAAACCGATCGCCTACCTCGGCAGCGCCACCGCGCACGGCGGCGCGATCGTTTCCGGCTCGGGGAACGTGCTGGTGGGCAGCGGCGCCAGCTTCGCGCCGGTGTCGTTCCTCGATCACATGCGCGACACGCCGACCTGGGTCAGCTTCGACCTGCACGACATTCACGGCAGCGCCTACGCCGGCGAAGCCTACGTGCTGACCGACAGCGCCGGCGCCACCCACCAGGGCGCCCTGGATGCTAACGGCCATGCGCGCCTGGACGGCGTGAGGCGCGGCGGCTGCACGCTGCAGTTCCCGCGCCTGGGCATCACCCGCAGCGTCTGAGCGCTCCCGCATACCCGACAAGGACGTCACGAACATGGACAGTACCCACGGCCAGGCCAGAAGCGGCCTGGCAGTCAAAACCGGCGCGCATACGCCCATCGTCGTCAAGCCGGCCTCGCTGGAACTGCTGATCGGCGGCCCCTATACCGACGCGCAGGGAAAGGAGCACACCTACGGTCACGTCGCACTGCGGGTGACGACCGAGGGCACCGATCATGTTTACGATTTCGGTAGATATGCGGGCGAGAAAGGCCCGACCGGCGAAGGTCGCCTGCGGGTATGGAGTGACTTCTCTCGCTACATCGCCAGCCAGAACAGCTACAAGCGCGTTACTGCCGGCTTCCACTATCCGGTACCCGAGGCGAAGGCACGGGCGATCAACCTTCACTTCGATGCACTGCTGGCTGGGCGTAAGCCTCTGCGGGCATCCGGCAAATACATGGCCGAGTACCGTCTGCAGGACGATTATCATGCGCTGAGCAACAACTGCGTGACCCTATCCATGGCCGGCGCGCGCTTGGCGCTGCCGCAGTTGGAGCAGGAAACGGCCAGGCACAATCAGGGCCGCGGAATGAGCCTGGTGGAGCGTGCCGCAGCACGAGTCAGCGGCTGGCCGGCACAGCTGTTCATGCCCGAAGACCTGCACGCGATGCTCGCGGCCAACAAACGCCTGCCAGCCGAAAGGATCGACACCTACGGGAGCAGGCAATGAAAGCAGGTATCACTCATCTGGCCGCCGCATTATCCGCCGCAGCCCTCACCCTCGCGATCACTCACCTGAGAGCCCCCGTCATGGATAAAACCCTCGCTTTTCGCCTGAAAGAGCCTGCGCTGATCTCTACCCCACTCGGCCAGCCGTACTACCTGCTGCCCTCAGAAACAGTGCTCTACCATCAGTACGCATTGGAAGAAGGCCCCGAAATTTACGCGCTCCAGGTGATGGTCAACGGACGACTGTCGATGGAGCGTCTCGCGCCTAACGAGTCTGCTCCACCGCTGCAGCTTTTCGCCGTGGACACCGATGACCTGAAGGGGCTGCTCGCTGATTATCCGCTGAGCAAGGAAGACCTGATACGCATCCTCAAGGCCCGCCAGGTCACCCGCGAGGAACTGGAGCAGATGGTTCTGGAGTGGGTCGACTGAGCCGTCCCCACAGCGCACGCAGATGAAAAGGCCAGTCTCTCGACTGGCCTTTCTTAACCTGATCAGCATCAGCCTCACGCACGTCACGCGCTCTTGCCTGGAAAATGGCTAATCCTATGCGTGGAGCAGGCCCGTAGGATGGCCGAGCGCAGCAAAACCCATCGCCGCGCGCCCGGGTGTCGCTTCGCTCGACCCATCCTACGAAGCTACGGGAGGAAAGTCGTTGTATGTGCGAAATCGGAAGAGCAAATAGCACTGACGATGGATGACCCGGTCCACTCGCTGATCGACCCATGACAACGTCGACGCAAACGAAAAGGCCAGTCTCCCGACTGGCCTTTTTCATTCACCGCCTACTCAGGAGTTGTTGCTCGGGAAGGCGAATTGCGCGGCTTCGTGGCTGGCGCGTTGTGGCCAGCGCTGGGTGATGGATTTGCGCCGGGTGTAGAAGCGCACGCCGTCCGGGCCATAGGCGTGGAGGTCGCCGAACAGCGAGCGCTTCCAGCCGCCGAAGCTGTGGTAGGCCACCGGGACCGGCAGCGGTACGTTGACGCCAACCATGCCGACTTCGATCTCGTCGCAGAACAGCCGCGCCGCTTCGCCGTCGCGGGTGAAGATGCAGGTGCCGTTGCCGTATTCGTGGTCGTTGATCAGTTGCATGGCGTCTTCCAGGCTGTCGACGCGGACGATGCACAGCACCGGGCCGAAGATCTCTTCCTTGTAGATGCGCATCTGCGGGGTCACGCGGTCGAACAGCGTACCGCCGACGAAATAGCCGTCCTCGTTGCCGGCGACGCGGTAGCCGCGGCCGTCCACCACCAGCTCGGCGCCGGCGGCGACGCCGTCGTCGATGTAGCCGACCACCTTGTCACGCGCGGCGGCGGTAACCAGCGGGCCCATGTCCAGGCCGCAGTTGGTGCCGGCGCCGATCTTCAGGCCCTTGATCTGCGGGACGATCTTCTCGACCAGCGCATCGGCGATCTGGTCGCCGACGCAGACGGCGACGGAGATCGCCATGCAGCGTTCGCCGCAGGAGCCGTAGGCGGCGCCCATCAGCGCGCTGACGGCGTTGTCGAGGTCGGCGTCGGGCATCAGCACCGCATGGTTCTTCGCGCCGCCGAGGGCCTGTACGCGTTTGCCGCGCTTGGCGCCTTCGCTGTAGATGTACTCGGCGATCGGCGTGGAGCCGACGAAGCTGATGGCCTTGACCTCCGGCGCTTCGATCAGCGCGTCCACCGCTTCCTTGTCGCCGTGCACGACGTTGAGCACGCCCTTGGGCAGGCCGGCGCGCTGCAGCAGCTCGGCGATCAGCAGGGTGGAGCTGGGATCGCGCTCGGAAGGCTTGAGGATGAAGCAGTTGCCGCAGGCGATGGCCAGCGGGTACATCCACAGCGGGACCATCGCCGGGAAGTTGAACGGGGTGATGCCGGCGACCACGCCGAGCGGCTGGAAGTCGCTCCAGGCGTCGATGTTCGGGCCGGCGTTGCGGCTGTACTCGCCCTTGAGGATTTCCGGGGCGGCGCTGGCGTATTCGACGTTCTCGATGCCGCGCTTGAGTTCGCCGGCGGCGTCCTCGAGGGTCTTGCCGTGCTCCTGGCTGATCAGCTCGGCGATCTTCGCCTCGTTCTGCTCCAGCAGTTGCTTGAAGCGGAACATCACCTGGGCGCGCTTGGCCGCCGGGGTGTTGCGCCAGGCCGGAAAGGCGGCCTTGGCGGCGTCGATGGCCTGCTGCACGGTGGCGCGGCTGGCGAGCGGCACCTTGTGGATGGCTTCGCCAGTGGACGGGTTGAAGACGTTGGCGGTGCGGCCGGTGTCGGTGACGAATTCACCGTTGATCAGGTGCTGGATGTGGCTCATGTCCGGTTCTCTTGTTAAGGCGTGTAAGGCGCGGGGCTCGTGCCGCCGCGTTGCTCCGCAAGGGCGTTCACGCGTTTGCGAGGAGTTGGATTGCGGGGCGATCTGGTCGCCCCGCCCTGGGAATCAGGCGACGCTGTTCAGCGCGTCGCCGACGGCGCTCATCAAGCGGTCGAGGTCTTCCGGCTTGGCGTTGAAGGTCGGCCCGAACTGCAGGGTGTCGCCGCCGAAGCGCACGTAGAAGCCCTCAGCCCAGAGCTTCAGGCCGATCTCGTAGGGACGCACGATGGCGTCGCCGTCACGCGGGGCGATCTGGATCGCGCCGGCCAGGCCGCAGTTGCGGATGTCTACCACATGGCTGGCGCCTTTCACTCCGTGCAGCGCTTTCTCGAAGTGCGGCGCCAGTTCCAGCGACTGCTGGATCAGGTTTTCCTTGGCCAGCAGTTCCAGCGAGGCGAGGCCGGCGGCGCAGGCTACCGGGTGCGCGGAGTAGGTGTAGCCGTGGCCGAATTCCACCGCGTAGTCGGGCGTGGCCTGACCCATGAAGGTCTGGTAGATCTCGCGACTGGCGATCACCGCGCCGAGCGGAATCGCGCCGTTGGTGATCTGTTTGGCGACGTTCATGATGTCCGGGGTAACGCCGAAATACTCGGCGCCGGTGGCCTTGCCCATGCGCCCGAAACCGGTGATCACTTCGTCGAAGATCAGCAGGATGTTGTGGGCGTCGCAGATTTCGCGCAGGCGCTGCAGGTAGCCGGTGGGCGGCACGATGACGCCGGCCGAGCCGGACATCGGTTCGACGATCACCGCGGCGATGTTCGAGGCGTCGTGCAGTTCGATCAGCTTGAGCAGCTCGTTGGCCAGCTCCACGCCGCCGGTCTGCGCCATGCCGCGGGTGAACGCCATGCCCGGCTGCAGGGTATGCGGCAGGTGGTCGGCATCCATCAACTGGCCGAACATCTTGCGGTTGCCGCCGATGCCGCCGAGCGCGGTGCCGGCGATGTTCACCCCGTGGTAGCCACGGGCGCGGCCGATCAGCTTGGTCTTCGCCGGCTGGCCCTTCAGGCGCCAGTACGCGCGCGCCATCTTCACCGCGGTGTCGGCGCACTCGGAACCGGAGTTGGTATAGAAGACGTGGTTGAGTTCGCCCGGCGTCAGCTCGGCGATCTTCTCGGCCAGCTGGAACGACAGCGGGTGGCCGTGCTGGAAGCCCGGCGAGTAGTCGAGTGTGCCGAGCTGTTTGGCCACCGCTTCCTGGATTTCCTTGCGCGTGTGCCCGGCACCGCAGGTCCACAGGCCGGAGAGGCTGTCGTAGATCTTGCGGCCCTTGTCGTCGAACAGGTAGCTGCCTTCGGCGCCGACGATGATCCGCGGGTCCTTCTGGAATGCGCGGTTGGCGGTGAACGGCATCCAGTGGGCGTCGAGCTTGAGCTGGCTGGCCAGGGGTGGAGTGGCGGTCTGCGGCATGTTCATCGGCGAATCCTCGCGAAGGCGGACAGGGAGTCGTAGCAGCGGCGGCTGGCTCGCCTCTACGGAATAGCACTTGCCGGCGACAGTGACACGCGCATAGATTCTCTAAAATCCGATTATTCCTATCTTCAGTTTACTAACCGCTAAACAATTGCAGCCCCCTGCAAAAGCCCCGGTGCGCGCGGCGCACCCTACGCAAGAGAGCCTCGCATGAGCATCCGCCGCCCCGACCCGCTGGCCCAGGTCAGCGACTTCGATATCCGTCTGCTCAGGCTGTTTCGCAGCGTGGTGGAATGCGGCGGCTTTTCCGCCGCCGAGGGCGCGCTGGGCATCGGCCGTTCGGCGATCAGCCAGCAGATGAGCGATCTGGAACAGCGCCTCGGCCTGCGTCTGTGCCAGCGCGGCCGGGCCGGCTTCGCCCTGACCGAGGAGGGCCGCGAGGTCTACCAGGCGTCGCAGCAGGTGCTCAGCGCGCTGGAAACCTTCCGCACCGAGGTCAACGGGCTGCACCGCCATCTGCGCGGCGAGCTGAACATCGGCCTCACCGACAATCTGGTCACGGTGCCGCAGATGCGCATCACCCACGCCCTCGCCCGGCTCAAGGAGCGCGGCCCGGACGTGCGCATCCAGATTCGCATGATCCCGCCCAGCGAAGTCGAGCAGGGCGTGCTCGGCGGCAGCCTGCACGTCGGCGTGGTGCCGCAGGCCGGCGCCCTGCCCGGCCTGGAATACCTGCCGCTGTACAGCGAACGTTCGCAGCTCTATTGCGCGGTGGGCCACCCGCTGTTCTACGTCGACGACGATGCGCTGGAAGACCGCCGCCTGAACGACCAGGACGCCATCGCGCCGACCTTCCGCCTGCCCACCGAAATCCAGGCGCACTACGGCGCGCTGAACTGCAGCGCCAGCGCCTCGGACCGCGAGGGCATGGCCTTCCTGATCCTCACCGGGCGCTACATCGGCTATCTGCCCGATCACTACGCGAGGCAGTGGGTGCAGCAAGGCCGCCTGCGGGCGCTGAAACCGGGGACGCGCTTCTACGACCTGAGCCTGGCATCGGTGACGCGCAAGGGCCGGCGCCCTCACCTGGTGCTGGAGAGCTTCCTGGAGGCCCTGGCGGCGACTGGCTGAGGAAACAGTTACGCAAAGGGCTGCCACCGCTCCACCCACGGCGCACACATCTCGCAACATTCTGGTGCGTAGCGCGCCTATGCGTGGCTGGGGGAAAAATTCTTATCAATCTCTTCTCAACGTTTATCCATTTGATTAAAAAGGATAAAATAGCAATGAGCGAGAGCTCAGAGTCCTAAAAGCTGGTCACATGGTCAGCTTTTTGCTTAGTGCGGAGGCCCACGACGGCCCCACTCAGCCAACACGAGTACCGCATGAACGCCGAATCCGAAAACGCACCCGATCTGATCTACGGACTGGAAGACCGCCCGGCCCCCGTCGCCGCCGTGTTCGCCGCACTGCAACACGTGCTGGCCAGCTTCGTCGGCATCATCACCCCGCCACTGGTGATCGGCTCGGTGCTCGGGCTCGGCGCACACCTGCCGTACCTGATCAGCATGGCGCTGATGGTCTCCGGGGTCGGCACCTTCATCCAGGCGCGCCGCCCGTTCGGCATCGGCGCCGGGATGATCTGCCTGCAGGGCACCAGCTTCGCCTTCCTCGGCGCTGTGCTTTCCGCCGGTTTCATCGTCAAGAGCCGTGGCGGCAGCCCGGAAGACATCCTCGCGATGATCTTCGGCGTGTGCTTCTTCGGCGCCTTCGTGCAGATCGTCCTCAGCCGCTTCATCGGCCGACTGCAGCGCCTGGTCACCCCACTGGTGACCGGCATCGTCATCACCCTGATCGGCGTAAGCCTGATCAAGGTCGGCGTCACCGACCTCGGCGGCGGCTTCAACGCACCGGACTTCGGTGCCCCACGCAACCTCGCCCTCGGCGCGCTGGTGCTGGTCACCATCATCCTGCTGAACCGTTCCAACCGCCCCTGGGTGCGCCTGTCGGCGATCATCATCGGGCTGGCGATCGGCAGCCTGGCCGCCTGGTTCAGCGGCAAGCTGGTGCCGCAGCCGCTGCCCGACCTGCCGCTGATCAGCCTGCCGATCCCGTTCCGCTTCGGTTTCGCCTTCGACTGGACGGCGTTCCTCCCGGTCGCGCTGATCTACGTGATCAGCACCATCGAAACGGTCGGCGACCTGACCGCCAACTGCATGCTCTCGCGCAAGCCCATCGAAGGCGCCAGCTACGTGCAGCGGCTCAAGGGTGGCGTGCTCGGCGACGGCGTCAGCTGCCTGCTGGCGGCCACCTTCAGCGCCTTCCCCAACACCACCTTCGCGCAGAACAACGGGGTCATCCAGATGACCGGCGTGGCCAGCCGCCATGTCGGCCTCTACATCGGCGCGATCCTCTTCGCCCTGGGTCTGTTTCCGCTGCTGGGCGCGGTGCTGCAGCAGATTCCCAAGCCGGTGCTCGGCGGCGCCACCCTGGTGATGTTCGGCAGCGTGGCTGCCGCCGGCATCCGCATCCTTGCCCGCGCGCCGCTTGACCGCCGCAGCATGCTGATCATCGCCGCCTCGTTCGGCGTTGGCCTGGGCATCGCCGCGCAGCCGACGCTGCTGCACGAGTTGCCGAAGATCGTGCAGAACCTGTTCGACTCGGCGATCACCTGCGGCGGCCTGACCGCGATCATCCTCAACCTGGTGCTGCCCCTGGAGCGGACGAGCACACCGGTCCGGGCGATCGAGCCCGGCGCGGAAACCCCCGAATCGCCCTGAGCGTGACCTTCTCCTTTTTGGTTGACCTGACCGCCCCTTCTCGCGAGGGGCTTTTTTTCACCTGGCGAGACGCTCGATACGCGCCCGCGAACGCCCCGGAAAAAGGCAAGCACGACGCCGCCACGCACCGCGATCGGGCAGGCCTCGGCAATTTTCAGGATTATCGTTTCGTAGGCTTGTCTCGCGCCGATCTGTGGAGTATCTGTTCTCCCGCCCAAGCTGACTCACCGGATAGGTAATGACCGCCGATACCCCCGCCGTGACCGCACCGTCCAACGGAAAGCCCGCCGGTCGCATCCGCCAGAAGAACGAAGAAACCATCCTCACGGCCGCCACCGAAGAATTCGCCCGGCACGGTTTCAAGGGCACCAGCATGAACACCATCGCCCTGCGTGCGGGGCTGCCCAAGGCCAACCTGCATTACTACTTCAGCAACAAGCTGGGGCTGTACATCGAGGTGATGCGCAACATCCTCGAACTCTGGGACGGCACGTTCAGCCACCTGCGCGCCGAGGACGACCCGAGCACCGCGCTGGCCAACTACATCCGCGCCAAGATGGAATACTCGCGACGCGAACCGCTGGCCTCGAAGATCTTCGCCATGGAAGTGATCAGCGGCGGAGCCTGCCTGTCCGAGCACTTCAGCCAGGACTACCGCGACTGGGTACGCGGCCGCGCCGCGGTGTTCGAGGCGTGGATCGCGCAGGGCAAGATGGACCCGGTCGACCCGATCCACCTGATCTTCCTGCTGTGGGGCAGCACCCAGCACTACGCCGACTTCTCCAGCCAGATCTGCAGCCTGATGGGCCGCAAGAAGCTCACCCGCGGCGACTTCGCCGTCGCCACCGAGAACCTCATCCACATCATCCTCAAGGGCTGCGGCCTGACGCCGCCGAGCGCCTGATCCGGCCGCGCAACCGCCCACAGAATCTGTGCACAAAAATGTGCATAACACGGGGACAGGCGCACCGATCCCGCGCCTCGCGGGGCTTCGCCGGCGCTGCTCAAAAAATCGCCAACGGCTTGGGGTGCGACAGTACAACCCACTGACTTTATTGGTTTTTCCTGCTTGACAGCGGCGCCATGCGGGTTTTTCGCAGCTGCCGTGGCAGGCTGCCGCAGAGGCGATCCCCGCCAGCCGCGAACCTGTGGATAAGTCTGCGGACAACCGCCTGGAAAGCAGGCCCGGCAAGGACTGCAGCACCCCACCCTTCACCCCGTTTTCCGGAGTTGCCATGAGTCGTCCGCTGCGTATCCATTCCCCCGCCGTGTACTACTTCGACATGGTCTGCCGCTCGCGCTCGATCCGCGAGGCGGCGCGCCAGCTGAACGTTGCCTCCTCGGCGGTCAACCGGCAGATCCTCAAGCTCGAACACGAGCTCGGCGTGCCGCTGTTCGACCGGCTGCCCGGCGGCCTGCAACTGACCAGCGCCGGCGAAACCCTGGCCCGCCACGTCAAGCTGGTGCTGCAGGACGCCGAGCGTGCGCGCTCCGAACTCGACGCCATGCAGGGGCTGCGCACCGGACACGTGGAGATCGCCACGGTGGAAGGGCCCACCGTCGACCTGCTGCCGAACCTGCTGATGCGCCTGCGCGAGCGCTACCCACGGGTCACCGTCGGCGTCACCACGCTCGGCTCCACGGCGATTCCCGAGGCGGTGATCAGTGGCGCGGCGGACATCGGCCTGGCCTTCGCCCTGCCGCGCACCACCGACCTCAACCAGATGGCGGTGGGCCATTTCCGCCTCGGCGCGCTGGTGGATGCCGCGCACCCGCTGGCCGGACGCAAGGACGTCAGCTTCGCCACCTGCGCCGAGCACACGCTGATCCTGGCCAAGAGCGAGCTGTCGATCCATCACCTGCTCAAGCCGATCCTCGCCCGCCACGCCCAGCGCCTGCGCCCGGTGATCGAGTCGAACTCGGTCGAGCTGTCGCGCCAGCTGGTGCGGCGCGGCATGGGCGTGGCGTTCCAGACCCGCATCGGCGTCGAGGCCGACCGCCACAGCGGCCTACTCCAGCACCTGCCGCTGAACGACAACGGCGGCGTGTTCAGCGACCTCGGCGTCTACGTGCGCAGCGGCCGCTACCTGCCGGTGGCGGTGGACGCCTTCGTCCGCGCCCTGGGCGAGGAAATCGCCCAGCTCGAACGGGCCGAGGCGCTGGAAGTCGAGGCGCAACGCGGATGACTTCTTCATCCACCGAAGCACCGCCCGGTGGATCGGTGGAGCATGATCCACCCTACGAAATGCGCCCGTGCAGGGGCTAACCCCGTGCATGCAGCACGTAGGGTGGATGACCTTTTTTGATCCAGCGAAACACCGCCCGGTAGATCAGTGCAGCGTGATACACCCTACGGAACGTTCCAGTGCTGGGGTGGAGATGGCCGATGCCGTTTTGGCATCGGGGCAGGCGTAATTCTCTTCTTGGGAGCATCAGCCGGCCCACCGTATGCTCGGGCCAACCTTGGAGACAGCTCATGCCCACCTCACTCGACGCCCGCGACCTGCCCCGTACCAGCCTGCCAATCATCGACCTCTCCGGCGCCGAATCCGGCGACCCGCGGCGCCTGGCCGAAATCGCCGCCGATATCGGCAGCGCGTGCCGCGACAAGGGCTTCTTCTATGTCGTCGGACACGGCATCGACCCGGCGTTGCAGGCGGCGATGTTCGAGCAGTCGCGGCAGTTCTTCGCCCTACCGGAGGCGGACAAGCTGGCGCTGCACAAGGCCAACTCCAGCGCCAACCGCGGCTACGAGCCCTTGCGCGGGCAGGTGCTGGAAGCGGGCACGCCGCCGGACCTGAAGGAAGGTTTCTACATGGGCCCGGAGCTGGGCGCTGAGCATCCCGCCGTGCAGGCCGGGCGCTTCAACCACGGACCCAACCAGTGGCCGCAGGCGCTGCCGGAATTCCGCGAGGTGAACCTTCGCTACCTCGAGGCGGTGAGCGACCTGGCGCAACGGCTGATGGGCCTGATGGCGCTGTCGCTGGGGTTGCCGCACACGCATTTCGACGACTACTGCCGCGACCCGCTGACCACCCTGCGCCTGCTGCACTACCCGCCACAGCCGGCCAACGCCGCGCCCGGCGAGAAGGGCTGTGGCGCGCACAGCGACTTCGGCGGGCTGACCCTGCTGCTGCAGGACGGCAGCGGCGGCTTGCAGGTCTGGGACCAGGTCAACGGCGAGTGGCTGTCCGGTACGCCGGTGCCAGGTGCCTACGTGATCAACCTGGGCGACATGATCGCGCGCTGGACCAACGACCGTTACCACTCGACGCTGCACCGGGTGATCAACACCAGCGGCGGCGAGCGCTACTCGATCCCGTTCTTCTACAGCGGCAACCCCGACCACCTGGTGGAGTGCCTGCCCGGCTCCGACGAGCCGCCGCGCTACCCGGCGGTGACCGTCGAGGAACACCTGCGCGAGATGTACCGGCGCACCTATGCCTGAGTCCGCTCACGTCATCCTGATCCACGGCGCCTGGGCCGGCGGCTGGGTCTGGGACGGCCTGCTGCCGACCCTTCGCGACGCCGGCTACCGCCCGCATGCGCCGGACCTGATCGGCAACGGCAGCGATGCCGTGGCGCCCGGCGAGGTCACCCTGGAAGGCTATCGCGAACAGATCCTCGCGCTGATCGCCGCGCTGGACGGCAAGGTGCACCTGGTCGCGCATTCCGGCGGCGGGCTGACGGCCACCGCGGTGGGGGAAGCGGCGCCGGAGCGCATCGCCAGCGTCAGCTACGTCGCCGGGATGATGTTGCCCAGCGGCCTGGGCTTCGCCGAACTCTGCGCGCAATTGAGCGCGGAGGGCGAGGATGTCGCCGGAATTGGCCCCTACCTGCAGCCGGTCGACGGCGGCAGCCGCGTGCCGCCGCATGCCGCGCGGGACATTTTCTTTCACGACGCGCCGGACGAAGCCGCCCGGTGCGCTGCCGAACGCCTGGTGATGCAGCCCGACGGCGGTCGCCAGGTCAGCGTGCGATGGAGCGCGGAACGCTTCGGCCGGCTGCCGCGTCTGTACATCGAAGCGCGCGCCGACCGCTCGGTGACGCTCGCCGCGCAACGGCGCATGCAGCAGCAGGTGCCCGGCGCCCAGGTGGTCAGCCTGGCCTGCGGGCACGTCCCGCAGCTGGCGGCGCCGGACCACCTGGCCAGCGCGCTGCTGGGCTTCTTCGCGCAAACCGATTCGTTTCTTGCATGACCTACCGTTCTTCCTCCAGGAGTTCACCCCCATGACGCTCTCCCCGCTCAAAGCCGCGCTGCTCGCCGCCGGCTTGTTCGCCTTCGCCGGCACCTCGCAGGCCGCCGACAAGGTGCGCTGGTTGAACGACTGGCTGCCGGCCGGCGACAAGGCCGCGATCTACCTCGGCGTGCAGAAGGGCCTGTTCGCCGCCGAAGGCCTCGAGGTGGAAATCGGCAGCGCCCGTGGCGGCAGCGACGTGGTCACCAAGCTGGCCACCGGCAGCGCCGACTTCGGCTCCGCCAGCCTGCCGGCCCTGCTGCAGGCGCGCGCCCAGGGCGAAGTGCCGGTGGTGGCGCTGGCGCCGATCTACACGCGCCAGCCGGATGCGGTATTCACCACCGAGGACAGCGGCATCGCCAGCATCAAGGACCTGGTTGGCAAGCAGGTCGCCACGCCGACCTTCTCCGCGTCCAACGTGACCTGGCCGCTGGTGCTCTCCAACAACGGCATCGCCGCCGACGCCATCCCGCTGCTCAAGGTCGACCCGGGCGCGATGACCGCCATGCTCGCCACCGGCAAGGTGCAGGCCACGCTGAACTGGGTGACCGTGGCGCCGGGCTTCGAGAAGGCCCTCGCCGAAACCGGCAAGAAGCTGCGCGTGCTGCCCTGGTCGGACTACGGCTTCGACGGCTACGGCCTGTCGCTGATGGGCTCCAAGCGCTTCGTCGACGCCCACCCGGATGTCGCCGAGCGCTTCGTCCGCGCCTATCAGAAGGCCGAGGACATGGCCGTCGCCGACCCGGCCGCAGCCGCCGCGGCGCTCAAGGCCATGGTTCCGGAAATCGACGAGGCGCAGGCCGAAGCCCAGTACCGCGCGTCGCTGCCGCTGATCGACAACCCGGTCAGCGAGAAGCTCGGCAAGAAGACCTTCGACAGCACGCTGCTCAACACCACCTGGGAATGGGTGGCCAAGTCGCAGAACCTGCCGCTGGATACCCTCGACCCGGCCAGCGCCATCGACGGGCGCTTCTCCAAGTGAACGAAACGCCCGCGAACGCTACGGAAACCCGGCCGAGCCTGCGCTTCGAGCACGTCGGCCAGGTCTTCCCGGCCTCCGACGGCAGCCGGGTGGTGGCCCTGGAGGATGTCGATTTCAGCATCGGCCGGCACGAGTTCGTCGCCGTGATCGGCCCGTCCGGGTGCGGCAAGAGCACGCTGCTGCGGGTGCTCGCCGGTCTGGTCAGGCCGACCTCCGGGCAGGTGCAGATCTACGGCCTGCCGGTGAACGGCCCGCGCGAGGAGATCGGCATCGTGTTCCAGAAGCCGACCCTGCTGCCCTGGCTGAGCATCGCCGACAACGTCACCTTCCCGATGAAGCACAAGTACGGCCGGGTGACGCCGCAGGAACGCCAGCGCGCCGGCGAGCTGCTGCAGATGGTCGGCCTCGCCGAGTTCGCCGACAAACGCCCGGACGAGCTGTCCGGCGGCATGCAGCAGCGCGCGGCAATCGCCCGGGCGCTGCTGCACGATCCGGAAATCCTGCTGATGGACGAGCCGTTCTCGGCGCTCGACGCGCTGACCCGCGACGAGATGAGCCTGGAGCTGCTGAACATCTGGACGCAGCGGCCGAAGACCGTGCTGTTCATCACCCACTCGATTCCCGAGGCGCTGCTGCTGGCCGACCGCATCCTGGTGATGTCGGCACGGCCGGGGCGCGTGCGCGAGATCATCGAGGTCGACCTGCCGCGCCCGCGGTCCCTGGAAACCCTGACGGAGCCGCGCTTCCATGAGCTCGCCAACCACATCCGCCGACAGGTCTTCTCGCGTGTCGTCGGGCTCTAGGATGAGCGCACGCTGGAAGGACGGGCTCGCCCCGCTGTGCGCCTTCATCGCCCTGCTCGCGCTCTGGGAAGCCGCCTGCCGGCTGTTCGCCATTCCCGGCTTTGTGCTGCCCTCGCCCAGCGCCATCGCCGCTGCCGCGTACAAGGTCGCGCCGGGCACCTGGGCCGGGCACATCGGCGCCACGCTGAAGGTCAGCCTGCTCGGCTACGGCCTGTCGATCCTGGTCGGGATTCCGCTGGCGATCGCGCTGTCGGCGTCGAAGGCGCTGTCGCGCACGCTCTATCCGTTGCTGGTGGTGGTGCAGTCCACACCGATCGTGGCGGTGGCGCCGATCATCGTCGTGGTGCTCGGTGCCGGCGACCTGCCGCGGGTGTTCATCACCTTCCTGATCGCGTTCTTCCCGATCGTGGTGTCCACCGTCACCGGCCTGCAATCGACCCCCGCCGAGCTCATCGAACTGTCGCAGTCGCTCGGCGCCAGCCGCCTGCGCGAGTACCGCAACATCCGCCTGCCCTACGCCATCCCGCACATCTTCGCCGCCCTGCGCATCTCCATCACCCTCGCGGTGATCGGTGCGGTGGTCGCCGAATTCGTCGCCGCGGAGAACGGCCTGGGCTACTTCATCAACTTCTCCACCTCGTTGTTCCAGGTCCCGCAGGCGTTCGCCGCGCTGATGATGCTGGTGCTGATCAGCCTGATCCTGTTCCAGCTGGTCGGTCTGGCGCAGCGCCTGCTGTTCGCCTGGAGCCTGCCCAAGAAGAGCCCATGACATGACCGATCACGAAACCCTGCTGCGCAAGAGCTTCGACGTTGCCCGCCGCGCCCACGAGAACGGCGCCCACCCCTTCGGCGCAATCCTGGTGGACGCCGACGGCAAGGTGCTGATGGAACAGGGCAACGCCTACCTGCCCGACCACGACATGACCGGACACGCCGAGCGCGTGCTGATGACCCGTGCGAGCACCACCTACAGCCCGGAGTTCCTCGCCAACTGCAGCATGTACACCTCCGCCGAACCCTGCGCGATGTGCGCCGGCGCGGCCTACTGGGCGGGCCTGGGACGGGTCATCTACGGCCTCTCCGAAGCGCGCCTGAAACGCATCACCGGCAACCACCCGGAAAATCCGACGCTGGACCTGCCATGCCGCGTGGTGTTCGACGCCGGCCAGCGCAAGGTCGAGGTGATCGGCCCACTGCTCGAGGAAGAGGGCGCGGAGCTGCACGACGGCGTGTGGTGATCGGCCGCACCGAAAGACGACGTCTCGCTCCGCAATGGTGCGACGACTTATCATGTGGCCGACCTTTGCGTCGGCCTTCTTATTGCACTGAAAAGCCGCCTGGCTTCCCGGCCAGGCTTGCCGGACGCCGCAGAAGCGCGCGCCGAGCACCGTTCTGCTGGCCTTTTGACAAAACTTGACCCACTGGCCAGGTTTTTGCTTTCGACAAGCCCATCCCGCTTCCCATTGGATACGCCATGTCCTTCGACACCGCTTCCACCCCGCGCCTGCAGATGCGTGGCATCACCAAACGCTACCCCGGCACCGTGGCCAACGACCGCGTCGAGCTGAGCATCCAGCCCGGCGAGATCCGCGCGTTGCTGGGCGAGAACGGCGCCGGCAAGAGCACGCTGATGAAGATCATCTACGGCGTCACCCAGCCGGACGAAGGCGAGATCATCTGGCATGGCGAACCGCTGAAGATGCGCGATCCGGCGCAGGCGCGCGGGCTCGGCATCGGCATGGTGTTCCAGCATTTCTCGCTGTTCGAGACGCTCAGCGTGGCGGAGAACATCGCCCTGGCGATGGGCGCCGCGGCCGGCACGCCGAAGCAGCTGGAGCCGCGCATCCGCGAGGTGTCGCAGCGCTACGGCATGGCCCTGGAGCCGCACCGGCTGGTGCACAGCCTGTCGATCGGCGAACGCCAGCGGGTGGAAATCGTTCGCTGCCTGATGCAGGACATCAAGCTGCTGATCCTCGACGAGCCGACCTCGGTACTCACCCCGCAGGAGGCCGACGAGCTGTTCGTCACCCTGCGCCACCTGGCGGCGGAGGGCTGCAGCATCCTCTTCATCAGCCACAAGCTCGGCGAGGTGCGCGCGCTCTGCCAGAGCGCCACCGTACTGCGCGGCGGCAAGGTGTCCGGGCACTGCGTGCCGACGGAATGCTCGGACATGGACCTGGCGCGGCTGATGGTCGGCGCGGCGGAAGGCCTGGAAGCGAGCTACCCGAAGGTCCACGGCGGCCTCACCCGCCTGCGCGTCGACGACCTCAACTGGCACAACGCCGACCCGTTCGGCACCTCCCTGGCGCAATGCCGCCTGGAAGTGCGCAGCGGCGAGATCGTCGGCATCGCCGGGGTCGCCGGCAACGGCCAGGACGAACTGCTGGCGCTGCTCTCCGGCGAGGTGCGCCTGCCCTCCACCGAACGCGAGCGCATCACCCTGGACAACCAGCCGGTGGCCAACCTCTACCCCGACGCGCGCCGCCAGCTCGGCCTGACCTTCGTCCCCGCCGAACGCCTCGGCCACGGCGCGGTGCCGGACATGAGCCTGGCCGACAACGCCCTGCTCACCGGCTTCCAGATGGGCCTGACCCGCGCCGGGATGATCAACCACGGCAAGGTGATGGCCTTCGCCGACAGGATCATCGCCGACTACGCGGTGAAGACCCCGGACGCCCACACCACCGCGCGCAGCCTGTCCGGCGGCAACCTGCAGAAGTTCATCCTCGGCCGGGAAATCCTCCAGCAGCCGAAGCTGCTGGTGGCGGCGCACCCGACCTGGGGCGTCGACGTCGGCGCCGCAGCGGCGATTCACCGTGCGCTGATCGCCCTGCGCGATGCCGGCGCGGCGATCCTGGTGATCTCCGAAGACCTCGACGAACTGTTCCAGATCAGCGACCGCATCGGGGCGCTGTGTAGCGGTCGCCTGTCGCCGCTGGCAGAAACCGCGCAGACCACGCCGGTGGAAGTCGGCCGCTGGATGGCCGGCGAATTCGAACCCGTAACCCACGCCTGACGAGACCGACCCATGTTGCTATCCCTAGAACCTCGCGGTCGCCAGTCCCGCGCCATGCTCTGGCTGTCGCCGCTGCTCGCCGGCGTGCTGACCCTGGCCAGCGGCACCCTGCTGTTCGCCATCCTCGGCCATCCGCCGCTGGAAACCTTCAAGGTGCTGCTGATCGACCCGGTCTCCGACTTCTACGGGGTCTCCGAGCTGCTGGTGAAGGCGCTGCCGATCCTGCTCTGCGCGCTCGGCCTGGCGGTGGCCTACCAGGCGCGCATCTGGAACATCGGCGCCGAAGGCCAACTGTTGATCGGCGCCCTCGCCGGCAGCGCGCTGGCGGTGCACATCATCGACTGGGAGAGCCGCTGGGCGCTGACCCTGGTACTCGCCGCCGGCACGCTCGCCGGCGCGGCATGGGGCGGCCTGGCGGCCTGGTTGCGGACGCGCTTCAACGCCAACGAAATCCTCACCACCATCATGCTCAACTACATCGCCCTGAACCTGCTGCTGTTCTTCGTGCACGGGCCGCTGAAGGACCCGGCCGGCTTCAACTTCCCGGAATCGGCGACCTTCGGCGATGCCAGCCGGCTGCCGGCGGTGTTCGAGGACGGCCGCGTCCACGCCGGTCTCTACTTCGCCCTGCTGGCGCTGGTGGTGGTCTGGGTGCTGCTGCAGAAGAGCTTCGTCGGCTTCCAGATCAAGGTGCTCGGCCTGGACAAGCGCGCGGCCGGCTTCGTCGGTTTCCGCGAGCGCCGGCTGGTCTGGCTGGCGCTGCTGATCAGCGGCGGCCTGGCCGGTCTGGCCGGGGTCGGCGAGGTCACCGGACCGATCGGCCAACTGGTGCCACAGGTGTCGCCGGGCTACGGCTACGCGGCGATCACCGTGGCTTTCCTCGGTCGCCTGAACCCGATCGGCATCCTCTTCGCCGGCCTGCTGATGGCCCTGCTCTACCTCGGCGGCGAGAACGCGCAGATGGCCGCCAACCTGCCGCAATCGATCACCCAGCTGTTCCAGGGCATGGTGCTGTTCTTCCTGCTCGCCTGCGACGTGCTGATCCTCTACCGCCCGCGGCTGAAGCTGAAATGGGCCAAGCGCGCGGCGCTGCAGAAGGCGGCCGCGTGATGCGCCTGCCCGTCGCCCCCTACGAACTCGCGGAGTAACCATGGACATCGACCTGCTGACCAATATCTTCTACGCCATGGTGCGCACCGGAACGCCGCTGCTGCTGGTCGCCCTCGGCGAGCTGGTGTGCGAGAAGAGCGGCGTACTCAACCTCGGCCAGGAAGGCATGATGCTGTTCGGCGCGGTGATCGGCTTCATCGTCGCCTTCTCCAGCGGCAGCCTCTGGCTCGGCGTGCTGTGCGCCTGCCTGGCGGGCGTGCTGCTCTCGCTGCTGTTCGCCTTCGTCGCCCTCGGCCTGTCGTCGAACCAGGTCGCCACCGGGCTGGCGCTGACCATCTTCGGCGTCGGCCTGTCGTCGTTCATCGGCGCCGCGTGGGTCGGCAAGCCGCTGGCCGGCTTCGAGCCGGTGGCGATCCCGCTGCTCAGCGAAATCCCGCTGCTGGGGCGCATGCTGTTCGGCCAGGACCTGCTGGTCTACCTGTCCTTCGCGCTGTTCGCGCTGGTCGCCTGGGTGATCCTCAAGAGTCGTGCCGGCCTGATCATCCAGGCGGTCGGCGAGAACCCCAACGCGGCCAGCGCCATGGGCCTGCCGGTGTTGCGCGTGCGCACCCTGGCGGTGATGTTCGGCGGCGCCATGGCCGGCCTTGCCGGCGGCTACATGTCCCTCGCCTACACGCCGATGTGGGCGGAGAACATGACCGCCGGACGCGGCTGGATCGCCCTGGCGCTGGTGGTGTTCGCCAGTTGGCGGGTGTTCCGCGTGGTGCTCGGCGCCTGGCTGTTCGGCCTCGCCAGCATCCTCCACCTGGTGGCCCAGGGCATTGGCCTGGCGATCCCCGGCAACCTGCTGGCGATGCTGCCCTACGTGGCGACCATCGTGGTGCTGGTGGTGCTCTCCCGCGATGCGATCAAGACCCGCCTGTACGCGCCGGTTTCCCTCGGCCAGCCGTGGAAAGCCGGGCACTGACCGCGTCGCCCACTCCACCTTCCGCGCTCTGCCGGTGCGCGCGGCGCACCCTACGGATTTTCGCCCGACGCAAATGTGGGTGGGGTCGATTGCCGGTCTCGATGGGATGGTCGCTGCGCTCCTCGAGTCCACACCCCACGGGGCTTGCCGTCGTAGGGTGCGCCATGCGCACCTTCCGCGGTCTGCCGGTGCGCACGGCGCCCCTACGGCTTCGATGTGCGCAGCGGCAGCAGCTGCGCCACGCCCCAGGCGATCTCCGCGAGCAGGAACGGCAGCAGGATCAGGCTCGCGCCCTGGCTCAGGGCGTAGGCCTGCCAGAGGGCGAACAGCACCCGCCCGGCGGCGTCGTAGCGGCCCAGGCGCACCTGCGGATCGCGGATGCGCAGCACCGCCCAGACGCAGACGATCGAGCCCATCAGGTTGGCCATCAGCAGCTGCACAGGCCCGAATTCGCCCAGCTCGCCGGGAATCCCGAAACGCGCGGCGATGGCCGCCAGAACGCCGTGCAGCAGGACGAAGGTCCAGGGCGTGGCGAAGGCGGCGCTGACGATCAGGTCGTACCAGGCGCTGGCGCGAACCAGCTGGCGATAGTGTTGCGTGCTCCACATGGGCGAATCCTCGGATGAAAGAGCGCGCAGCCTGGAGCCTGGAGTAAGCTCCAGGGTCAAGCCCTTTTCCGGAGTCCCGCCATGCGCATCGGCGAACTGGCGCAAAGCACCGCGGTGAGCCGCGACAGCCTGCGTTTCTACGAACGCCTCGGGCTGATCGGTTCGCGCCGCAGCGCCAACGGCTATCGCGACTACCCGCTGCAGGCCCGCGAGCTGGTGCTCTACATCAAGACCGCGCAACGCCTGGGTTTCAGCCTGGCCGAGATCGGCAGCAACCTGGCCGGCGTGCAGAGCGCCAGCGACCCGGACGCCGCCGTGCGCGTCCTGCTCGGCGACAAGCTGGCGCGGGTCGACCAGCAGATCGATGAGCTGCAGCAACTGCGCGCGGAATTGCAGACACGCCTGGGCAACGACTGCCCGCTGGGCCGCGACGAAGGGCCGGGCTGAATGCGCCCGATCGCCAAACAACCCGCTCCCACAGTCGAGGCCAACGACGGCCAGACGCAGACGAGGGCACTACCCTGGAAAGCCTGATCAAGCTGTTCCCCTGGCTGCGCGCGGTAAACCGCAGCAGCTGGAGCCCGGACCTCGGCGCCGGCCTGCTCGGCGCGGTGCTGGCGCTGCCGCAGGGCGTCGCCTTCGCCACCCTGGCCGGGCTGCCGCCGCAGTACGGCGTGTACGGCGCCGTGCTGCCGTGCATCATCGCGGCGCTGTTCGGCTCCAGCCGGCACGTGGTGACAGGACCGAACAACGCCAACTCGCTCGCCCTGTTCGCGGCGCTGTCGCCGCTGGCGGCGGCCGGCTCGCCGCAGTACATCGACCTGGCCCTGGCGGTGACGGTGATGGTCGGCCTGCTGCAACTGCTGGTGGGCGCCTTCCGCCTCGGCGCGCTGGCCAATTTCATCTCGCCCTCCGTGCTGCTGGGGTTCATGTCCGGCGCGGCGGTGCTGATCGGCCTGTACTCGCTCAAGGATTTCTTCGGCATCGTGCTGCCGCGCGACGGCTCGCCGTACTTCCTGCTGCAGTACATCCTCCAGCACCCGACCGCCATTCACTGGCCGACGCTGGGCATCGGCCTGCTCTCGCTCGGCGCGACCCTGCTGCTGCGCCGGCTGCGGCCGCGCTGGCCGTACATGCTGGCGGGCCTGCTGGCGGGCTGCCTCGCGGCGTTCGTCATCGACTGGCTGAAGCCCGGCCTGCACGCCGGCATCAGCACGGTGGGCGCGATGCCCTCGGCGCTGCCGCCGTTCCATTTGCCGGACGTCAGCTTCACCGACCTGGCCAACCTGTCGTCGATCGCCGTCGCGCTGACCCTGGTCGCGCTGGGCCAGTCGCTGTCGATCAGCAAGGCACTGGCGCAGCGTTCCGGGCAGCGCATCGACGTCAACCGCGAGTTCATCGGCCAGGGCCTGGCCAACGGCATCGGCGGCTTCTTCTCCTCCTACGTGTCCTGCGGCTCGCTGAACCGCTCGCTGCCCAGCTACGAGGCCGGCGCGCGCACGCCGCTGGCGGCGGTGTTCTCGGCACTGCTGCTGGTGCTGCTGGTGAGTTTCGGCGGCACCCTGATCGCGCAGATTCCGCTGGCGGCGATCGCCGCGATGCTGCTGCTGGTGGCCTGGAACCTGGTCGATGGCGCGCGCTGGCGGCACGTCCTGCGCACCAGCCGCAGCGAGGCGCTGGTGGCCGCGGTGACCTTCATGGCGACCCTGACCATCCCGCTGGACCGCGCGGTGCTGCTCGGCACGCTGGTCTCGCTGATGGTCTACCTGTATCGCTCGGCGCATCCGGCGGTGCGCGTGCTGCTGCCCGACCCGAACGATCCGGGCCGCCGCTTCACGCCGCTGGAAGACCTGCAACCGGTGCCGGAGGAGTGCCCGCAGCTCAAGCTGGTGCGCATCGAAGGTTCGATCTTCTTCGGCGCCGCCGCGCACGTCGGCGACTACCTGCAGCAGTTCCGCGACCGGCACCCGCAGCAGAAGCACGCGCTGTTCATGACCAAGAGCATGAATTTCATCGACCTTGCCGGCAACGACCTCTGGGAACACGAACTGAAGCAGCGCCGCAGCATGGGCGGCGACCTGTACTTCCACCGCCCGCGCGCGCCGGTGCTGGAGCTGTTCGCCCGCAGCGGGCTGCTCGGCCGCCTCGGCCGCGACCATGTGTTCGCCTCCAAGGACCAGGCGCTGAAGGCGATCTACCCGCACCTGGACTCGGCGATCTGCCGCACCTGCAACGCGCGCGCCTTCACCGAATGCGCGCAGCGCGCCGCGCAGGCCCCGGACACGGGCGCGCCGCTGATCGCCCGCGAGTGAAAGGCCGCCGCCAAGGGATGACAACGCACGGCGAAGCCCTTATCTTCGCCGCGCCCTCCATCAAGAAGGCACCTGGATCAGCAGACAGGAAAACTGAGCTGGCTAACCTGAACCCACACGTCAGAGGAGCCGGCCCATGGCTGCTACCCGCATCTGGATCAAGAACCCCCTCGCCCTGTTCACCGCCACGACCTCCACCGCCGCCGGCGGCCTGGTGATCGAGGACGGCGTCATCGTGCAACTGCTGGCCGCCGGGGAAGCGCCCGCCGCGCCCTGCGGGCAGGTCTTCGACGCCCGCGAGCACGTCGTGCTGCCGGGGCTGATCAACACCCACCATCACTTCTACCAGACGCTCACCCGCGCCTGGGCGCCGGTGGTCAACCAGCCGCTGTTCCCCTGGCTGAAGACGCTCTACCCGGTGTGGGCGCGGCTGACGCCGGAAAAGCTCGCCGTGGCCAGCAGCGTGGCGCTGACCGAGCTGCTGCTCTCCGGCTGCACCACCGCGGCGGACCATCACTACCTGTTCCCCGACGGCCTGGAAGAGGCCATCGACGTGCAGGTCGAGGCGGTCCGCGCGCTGGGCATGCGCGCCGTGCTCACCCGTGGCTCGATGAGCCTCGGCGAGAAGGACGGCGGCCTGCCGCCGCAGCAGACGGTGCAGCAGGGCCAGGTGATCCTCGACGACAGCCTGCGGCTGATCCGCCGCTACCACGAGCGCGGCGACGGCGCCCGGGTGCAGATCGCCCTGGCGCCCTGCTCGCCGTTCTCGGTGACCACCGAGATCATGAGCGCCAGCGCCGCGCTGGCGGAGGCCGAGGACGTGCGCCTGCACACCCACCTCGCCGAGACGCTGGACGAGGAGGACTTCTGCCTGCAGCGCTTCGGCCTGCGCACCGTGGACTATCTTGACAGCGTCGGCTGGCTCGGCCCGCGCACCTGGCTGGCCCACGGCATCCACTTCAACCCGGACGAGATCGCCCGCCTGGGCGCCGCCGGCACCGGCATCTGCCATTGCCCGAGCTCGAACATGCGCCTGGCCTCGGGCATCTGCCCGACCCTGGAGCTGGAAGCGGCCGGCGCGCCGATCGGCCTGGGCGTCGACGGCTCGGCCTCCAACGACGCCTCCAACATGATCCTCGAGGCCAAGCAAGCGCTGTACCTGCAGCGCCTGCGCTACGGCGCCGAGCGGATAACCCCGGAACGGGCGCTGGGCTGGGCCACGCGCGGTTCGGCGAAGCTGCTCGGACGCCACGACATCGGTGAGCTGGCAGTCGGCAAGCAGGCCGACCTGGCGCTGTTCAGGCTCGACGAACTGCGCTTCTCCGGCAGCCACGACCCGCTCTCGGCGTTGCTGCTGTGCGGCGCCGACCGCGCCGACCGGGTGATGGTTGGCGGCCAGTGGCGGGTGATCGACGGCCAGGTCGAAGGCCTCGACCTGCCACAGCTGATCGCCCGCCACCGCGAAGCCGCCGGAGCACTGATCGCCGGCTGACGCGGCCGCCCGATGGCGGGGCAGCCCCTGGTCCAGGCGCCGTAGGGGGATGACGCCGTTTTCATCCACCGTTACGGCGCCCGGTGGATCGATGAAGCGCGATCCACCCTACAAAGCACCAACCCACTTGCGTAGGGTGGATGACGCTCTTTTCATCCACCGCCACACCGCCCGGTGGATCGATGAAGCGCGATCCACCCTACGGTTGGTCGCGCCTTACCCGCTGCCCAGCAGCAACCCCGCCAGCGCGCCGGCGGCCAGCAGCCACAGCGGGTGGACGCGGGTGAAGACGTCGAACAGCGCCACCATCAGCGCGATGGCGAACAGCAGCCAGCTGGTCGCCGTGGCCTGCACCAGCAGCAGCGCACTGGCGGCGACCAGGCCGATGGTCACCGGCAGCAGGCCGGCCTGTACGTGACGGCGCCAGGGGTGATCCCTGAAGCGCTGCCACAGGTGCAGGACGAACAGGGTCAGCAGCGACGAGGGGATGAACTTGGCCAGCGAGGCCACCAGCATTCCGCTCCAGCCGGCGACATGCCAGCCGATCAGCGGCACCACCATCATGTTCGGTCCCGGCGCCGCGCGGGCCAGGGCGAACAGCGCACCGAAGTCGGCGGCGGACATCCAGTGATGCACGTCCACCACCTGCCGCTGCATCTCCGGCAGCACCGTGTTGCCGCCACCGAAGGCCAGCAGCGAGAGCTGGGTGAAGATGATCGCCAGGGCAAGCAGCGTCTCGCTCACCGGCCGCGCCCCGCGGCGATCAGCACGCTCAACGGCGTCAGCACCAGCATCACCCCCAGCAGCGGCAACTGCAGCACGCCGAGCGCGACGAAGGCCAGCAACGCGACGCCGATGGCCACCGGCTGGCCGCGCAGCGGCCTGGCCATCTTCACCGCCATCGACACCATCAGCCCGGCCGCGGCCGCGGCGAGCCCGGCGAACAGGTGGCGGATGTGCGGGTCGTCGTGGAAGCGCTCGTAGATCACGCCGAGGCCGATGACGATGGCCGTAGGCCCGGCCACCAGCCCGAGCAGCGCAGCCAGCGCCCCGGCGACGCCCTGGAAGCGCGCGCCCACGGCCACCGAGAGGTTGATGATGTTGCCGCCGGGCAGGAACTGGCAGAGCCCGAGCAGCTCGGTGAACGCCTCCTCGCCGAGCCAGCGCCGGCGCTCCACCAGGGCGCGGCGCGCCAGCGGCAGGGCACCGCCGAAGGAAGTCAGGCCGAGGCCGAGAAAACCGAGGAACAGCGCGGTGCAACTCGGCCGCTGCGCCGACGTGGTGGGTTCAGGTTCGCTCAAGCGATATCTCCGCAATGAAGGTCGGGCCGCCTGCCGCTCACGCCGCCGCGGCCTTGTGGTCGGTGCGCCAGTTGCGCCATTGGTAGATCAGCGTACCGAGCAACGCGTAGCCCGCGGCCATCGCCAGCAGCACCAGGATGTGCGGGCCTACGGCGCCCAGCGGCAGGTCCATCTGGTTCATTTCCGCCACCGCGCGGATGGTCCAGGTCGACGGAATCGCGTTGGCCAGCAGCAGCACCCAGTCGGGCATCGCCTGCGGCGGCCAGGTGTAGCCGGCGAGGTAGAACAGCGGCAGGGTGACGAAAGTGAGCGTCAGGTACACCGCCTCCTCCGAGGGCAGCAGTTCGGCGAGGAACTCGCTGAACGCCAGCACCGCCAGCAGGAATGGCAGGACGATGCCCAGCAGCGCCCAGAACGGCGAGGTCTGGCGGAAGCCGAAGATGTACGGCCAGATCACGTAGAGCAGCATCGCCAGGACGATCCAGATCAGCAACTGCGCCGCGTAGCGTCCCAGCCGGGTGGACAGCGGCTGACGCAGCGAGCGTGGCGTACCGCCACGCAGGTTGAGGCTGACCCGCGTGCTCGACAGCAGTAGGCCGTGCTGCAGGATCAGCGTGACCAGCCCCGGCAGGACGATGGCGGCGAAGCTGGCGCCGGGGTTGTACAGATCGACCAGGCGCGCCACCAGCGGATCGAGCAGGGTCTGCGTCTGCATCGCGGAAAAACCGCTGCGCGCGAGCAGCTCGCCGTTGTGGTCGCGCAGCAGTTGGTTGTAGGTGGCGCTGATGTCCTGCTGAATCTGCCCGTTGGCGATGCGGTTGGTGGCGTCGCCGAACACCGGGACCACCAGCTGTTCGCCGCGCAGCAGGCGCTTCTCGAAATCCACCGGGATGACGATCACCGCGAAGAGCTGGCGCCAGGCCAGGTCGGCCTGCGCCACGGGCAGGTCGGCATAGGCCCGCACGCCGATCTTCGGCGCCGCGTCGAGCATCCGCGCCAGCTCGCGGCTGGCGCTGCTGTGGTCCATGTCGATCACCGCCACCGGCAGGTCGTCGATGGTGCGCCCCAGGTAGGGCGTGGAGGCGAAGCACACGGTAAGCACCAGCAGCAGCCAGAGCGGCTTGCCCAGCATGTTCTTCAGGCTCTGACGCAGGACGTTCCAGAAGTTTTCCATGGGTTCCTCGCTAAGCCGGGCTGAAATCGAGGCGCTTGCGCAACCGCTGCTTGGCGATCATGTAGGTGACCAGCGGATACAGCGACAGCTTGAGGCAGGCGTAGGCGCCCGAGTTGGCCGGCGCCTCGCGGAGGAACTGGTCGAACAGCCCGCTCAGGCAGTGGGTCAGCGGCTCGAGGTAGCTGATCGCCTGGGCCGGCAGCGGCATCGCCAGGGTCGGGATGAGCACGCCCGAATAGGTCTGCGCGATGCCGATCAGCATGCCCACCAGCGAGTAGGCGGAAAAGCGGTTGGCGGTGAAGATGAACAGCAGCAGCCCGATCGCCTGCGCGGCGACGACGTAGCAGAGGGTGATCGCCAGCATCCAGCCGACGCTGCCCTTGATCACCGCGCCGTTGAGCACCACCAGCAGGAACAGCTCGACCATCAGCAGCGTCGAGAACAGCAGCGTGTAGGGCGCCAGCTTGCCCAGCAGGCGCACGCCGAGCGCCTTGGCACGCAGAATGTGCGGCGAGCTGGCGCGCAGCTCGGGCGCCTCGCGGGCGAGCACATGGATGGTGGCGATGATCACGAACAACTGCAGCAGGTGCACGATGGCGGCGAACTGCTGGTAGTAGATGTAGTTGCCGCTGGCGTTGTAGAGGCTCTCGAAGCTCACGCTGACGCTGGCCAGGCTCGGCACCGGCTTGCCCATGCCGGCGGCGAGCACCGGGCGCACCTGCTGGTCGAGCAGCGCGGCGAGGCCACCGAAGTCCTGCGTCGAGTAGAAGCCGGCGGCGTAGAACAGCGAGTTGTAATAGAACTGCACGCTCGGGCGGCGCCCGGCGAGCACGTCCTTCTCGAA
Source organism: Pseudomonas sp. UBA3153 (assembly GCF_002364635.1). Taxonomy (NCBI): domain Bacteria; kingdom Pseudomonadati; phylum Pseudomonadota; class Gammaproteobacteria; order Pseudomonadales; family Pseudomonadaceae; genus Pseudomonas; species Pseudomonas sp. UBA3153. The sequence goes on along the minus strand of NZ_DEYR01000076.1, from coordinate 3,915 downwards.
ATCACGCGGGACGTAGAGCAGGCCGTACTGATCGGCTGCCTGCATGTGCCGCAGCGCCTCCGGCAGCCCGGCGGTCTGGGTCACCAGCTGCGCATGGGGGCCGGCGTCGAGCTGGCGCAACAGCTGCCGCGACAGGCTGCTGTGGTCCTCGTCGACCACCGACACGGGCATGTCCTGCAGGGTGCCGGCCTTGTAGATGCCGCTGATCACCACGAACAGCAGCAGCGGCCAGATCCACCCGAGCCAGTGGATGGTCCAGCTGCGCGTCGCCAGCCGGGTCTCGGTGTTGAACGCCTGGACGAAGCGCCAGGCGTCGCGCTTCAGTTGGTCGACCAGTGCCACAGCGCGCTCATCCCCGGGCGCAGCCCTTCGACCGGTTGTTCGGGGTACAGCCGCACTTCGAAGGTCTTGAGGTCGAAGTCGCCGGTGGCGCGGGTCGCGCGCTTGGTGGCGAAGTCGCCCAGGGGCGCGATGTAGCCGACCTTGGCCTGCACCTCGCGGTCGCCCAGCGCCGGCACCCGCAGGGCGACGAGGTCGCCCTTGCGCACCCCGGCGAGGATGTCCTCGCGCAGGTTGAAGACGAAGTAGCTCTGCGACAGGCGCACCAGGGTCAGCAACGGGCTGTAGGCATTCACCAGGGTGCCCTGCTCGGCGGGGATCGAACCGACCTCGCCGTCCACCGGGGCGCGCACCTGCAGGTCGTCGGCCTGCGCCTGAAGCTGCTGCAGCTGTGCCTCGGCGCCGGCCAGCGCGGCGGACAGCGCCTCGCGGCGCTCGTCGCGATCGCCGCTTTCGCCCTTGGCGAGGTTGGCGCGGGCGCTGTTGACCTGCTCGCGGGCGACGTCGCGCTGGCGCCGCGCGTCGTCCAGCTGGCTGGCCGGGTAGAACCCCTTCGCCGCGAGTTCGGAGAGCCGCTGGAAGTCGCGCTCGGCGTTGCGCAGCGTGGTTTCCGCCTCCGAAACCCCGGCGCGCAGCACCCGCAGGTCTTCCTCGCGGGTGCCGTTGTCGGACTCCTGGACCTGCGCCTGGGCCTCGGCGCGCGCCGCCTCCAGGCCGGCGACCTGGGCCTCGATCTCAGGGCTGGAAATGCTCACCAGCAGGTCGCCCTGCTTCACGTCGTCGCCGCGCTGCACGTGGAGGGTGGCGACGCGGCCGTGGGCCTTGGAGGACACCACGACGCTGATGGCGTCGGCTTCGCCCTGCAGCAGCAGCGGCTCGCGGTGCAAGCGCAGGTAAAGGGTGATGCCGACGATGCAGAGCAACAGCAGCGGCGCGAAGAGTTTCCATCCTTTCATTGAGCGGATTCCTTGAGCCTGCGGACGAGGGGTAGGCATGTTGCCTGCAAGACCACGATAGCCAAAGCGGCGGCAGGCGGGTGGCACTGACGAGCAAGCTGGCGGCGCCGATGGCGACCAGCCGGCACCCGGTCAGACGGGCGTCATGGGCCAGCCCGACCGCGATGCATCCAAACTCACGGTTCCTCGAAACACGCTCATCGAGCGCCAAACTACCCCAACCCGCCACTGCGGTCATCTGTCGCATCTTGTGAGGCCGGCTCCTAGAAGTGGACGTCGCGCGCCTCGCCCCTGTACAGCGCCGGCATCCGCGCCCAGCGCCGCCGGCGCAGCTCGCGCGGGCTGTGTCCGAAGTGCTCGCGGACCATCCGGGAAAAGTGGCAGGGACTCTTGAAGCCGCACTGATAGGCGATGTCGGCCATGCTGCGGGTCGACTGGATCAGCAGTTCCTCGGCGCTGTTCAGGCGTACCTGCCAGAGGTACTGCATCGGCGGCATGCCCAGTTGCTCGTTGAACAGCCGGCTCAGGTGCTGGGCACTGAGGCAGGCGTAGGCGGCGATCTCGTCGAGGTTGCAGGGCGCCGCGTAGTGCCGCTCGATGTAGCTCTTCGCCCGTGCCACCGAGCGGTGCAGCGCGCCGGCGCGCTCCGGCAGCAGGCCGAGCTGGCGGAAACACTCGTAGAACACGCCCTTCGCCAGCACGTCGCGCAGCGCCTCGGCCTGGCCCGGCTGCTCCTTCTCCAGCTCCAGGCCCATGCCCAGCAGCGATTTCAGCCGCGCACTGGCGTCGAAGGCGCCGAAGCTGCGTTGCAGCAGGCGCTGGTTGTCCGGGGTGTCGAGGAATTCGCCGGTCTCGCACCAGCTCGCATGGCAGTGCAGATCGCCGGGAAAGCGCTGCAGCACCTTCTCGCGGCAATACACCAGGCAGGCCTGGCCGGCGTTCAGCTCGACGCACCGGCCGTCGATGTCCAGGCGGCTGCGCCCGGCGTCGATCATCGCCAGCCACAGATAGGGGCCGCGCAACGGGCCGTAACTGCCGCCGCGCTCGTAGGTGGTTTCGCCGAAACGAAACAGCTGGTCTTCGGTGAACAATTTCATCGCACGCATGGCCTCGTCGGCTTTTTGCCGATCAGCCGATCAAGTTGCGTGCCAGTAACGGAAATTGACTGGTATGAACACGCTCTTGGCTGCAGCCGGGCAATCGGCCTGCGACGGATTGTCCGTTCCCCGGGCACTTCCTAGTGTCGGGCCACCTTGATCGACGTGCCCGGTGCCCCATGAAAAACAGAAGAATCAGAACCGCCCTCGCCCTCCTCCCCCTGCTGCTGGCGGGCCACGCCCTGGCCGAGAGCGCGGCGCCGCTGAAGATGGATTTCGTCTACAGCGGCCTGGCAAGCAATCCGGTGGGCTGGGTGCACGGCCATGAACTCGCCCGGCAGACGCTGCAGCGGGAAATACCCACGCTGAAGACCGGCTATGTGGAAAAGGTCAGCGGCAACAGCGACGCGCAGAGCGTGCTGCGCCAATTGGCACGCCAGGGCAGCCAGGTGATCGTCGGTGCCTCGTTCAACTTCATGAACCCGCTGATGCAGGCGGCCAAGCAGAATCCCGACGTGATCTACCTCTGCGCCTCCTGCTACAAGCAGGCGCCCAACGTCGGCAACTACCTGGCCGCCACCTACCAGGGCCGCTTCATCGCCGGCATCCTCGCCGGCCACATGAGCAAGACCGGTATCGCCGCCTACGTCGGCAGCTACCCGTTGCCGGAGGTGATCCGCGAGGTCAACGCCTTCCTCCTCGGTATGCGCACGGTCAACCCGCAGGCGACCCTGCGCGTGGTCTGGGTCAACACCTGGGACGACCCGCAGAAGGAGATGGAGGCGGCGCAGCTGCTGATCGGCCAGGGTGCCGACGTGCTAACCGCGCACAACGACAGCGCCTCGGTGGTGATGGCCGCCGAGCGCGCCGGGGTCTACAGCGTCGGCTACGGCTCGGACATGAGCAGCTTCGGTCCGAAGGGCCAGCTCACCGCCATCGTGCAGAACTGGGCGCCGTATTTTCGCCAGCAGGTCCGGGCGATCGCCGCCGGAACCTTCAAGAGCGGCGACTACTGGGGCGACGTGGCCGATGACGTGGTCACCCTTTCGCCGTTCAACGCGGCGATCCCGCAGGCCGCGCAGGACGATGCCAACGCCATGCTCGAACAGCTGCGCGAACGCCGCCGCGACGTCTTCGTCGGCCCGCTCCGCGATCAGGGCGGCAAGAAGGTGGTCGCCGCCGGCGTCACCCTCGGTCACGCCGAACTGGCCAGGATGAACTACTTCGTCGAAGGCGTGACCGGGAGCCTGCAATGAGCGCACGCGCGGACAATGCCTTCGACCAGTGGTACATGCTGGCCATAAGTGACGAGCTGGCCCCGCAGCAGGCGCGCCGCTATCAGTTGCTCGGCCTGCCGGTCGTGCTCTGGCGTGGCGAGCACGAGGCGCGCGCCTGGCTCGACCAGTGCCCGCACCGCGGCGCCGCGCTGTCGCTCGGCGCGGTAAGCGGCGAGAGCCTGGCCTGCCCGTACCACGGCTGGCAGTTCGACGCCGCCGGCCGCTGTCGCCACTACCCCGCGCACC
>NZ_DEYR01000078.1:0-17733 GCF_002364635.1 Pseudomonas sp. UBA3153 | reverse complement strand
CACCGCCCTGCCCGCCGCGCCCTCGCTCGCCGCGCTGCTGGCGGGTGGCGCGGAGGCCGGCACGCTGTTCGACTTCGAGCTGTCGTTCGGTCGCCATTGCCAGGGCACGCAGCCCTGGCGCATCGCGTTATCGACGCTGCCCGAGCGAGCCGGCCAGGTGCTCCTGCCGAGCCGCATCGACCCCGACCAACCGCAACTGCTGGATGCCGACACCCTCGGCCACCTCGGCGCCACGCCGCCGCAGGGCGGCTGGCAGGCCTGCGCGAGCCCGTCTTCACCCAGGAGAACCGAACCATGACCGCCCATCGCCCCCTGCCCGAAACACGTCCGGCGGCGCCGCCGAAAGCCGCCCGCTGGTGGGTCATCCGTGGCGACCTGCCACGCAGCGCGATCTGGGGCCTGGCGCTCGCCGGGCTGCTGGCGCCGCTGCTGGCGTGGTGGGCCGCCACCACCTTCGGCGTGTCCAACCCGATGTTCCTGCCCGGCCCGGACGCCGTGATCAAGCGCCTCGGCCACTGGCTGACCGACGAGGGCCTGTTCGCCGACATCGCCATCAGCGTCTGGCGGGTGATGGGCGGTTTCTGCTCCTCGGCGCTGCTGGCCCTGCCGCTGGGCCTGTACATCGGTACCTACCGGCCGGTGCAGGCGTTCCTCGAGCCGCTCACCGACTTCATCCGCTACATGCCGGCGGTGGCCTTCATCCCGCTGGTGATGCTCTGGGTCGGCATCGACGAGGGCTCGAAGATCCTCATCATCTTCATCGGCACCTTCTTCCAGATGGTGCTGATGGTCGCCGAGGACGTGCGCCGGGTGCCGATGGCGCAGATCGAGGCGGCGCAGACCATGGGCGCCAGCCGCTACGAGGTGATCAAGCTGGTGATCCTGCCGTCGGCGCGCCCGGCGCTGCTCGACACCCTGCGCATCACCTGCGGCTGGGCCTGGACCTACCTGGTAGTGGCCGAACTGGTGGCCGCCAACTCCGGCCTCGGCTACGCCATCCTCAAGGCACAGCGCTACATGCAGACGGACAAGATCTTCGCCGGCATCCTGCTGATCGGCGTCATCGGCCTGCTCACCGACCAGGCGTTCCGCTGGCTCGGTCGCCTGGCCTTCCCCTGGTTGAAGAGGTAAGCGCGATGAACGACGCGAAAATCCGCATAAGCCATGTCGACAAGGTGTTCGCCAGTCGCGGCAAATCGGTGCAGGCGCTGCAGGACATCAACCTGGAGATCCGCCCGAACGAATTCATCACCTTCGTCGGCGCCTCCGGCTGTGGCAAGTCGACCCTGCTGCGCAGCATCGGCGGCCTGGAGCAGCACAGCGCCGGCGACATCCTGGTCGACGGCCGCGCGGTGGACGGCCCCGGCATCGACCGCGCCATGGTGTTCCAGCACTACAGCCTCTACCCCTGGCTGACGGTGATGAAGAACATCAAGTTCTGCCGCCAGTTGAAGGTCGTCTCCGACACAGTCAACAGCGACGCCGACGTCGAGGTGGCCAGCGGCCGCGCCGATGCGCTGCTCAACCTGATGGGACTCTCGGCGTTCGCCGATGCCTACCCGAACCAGCTCTCCGGCGGCATGCAGCAGCGCGTGGCGATCGCTCGCGCGCTGATGCCCAAGCCGCAGATCCTGCTGATGGACGAGCCGTTCGGCGCGCTGGACGCGCAGACCCGCGAGGTGATGCACGACCTGATCCGCCACGTGCACCGGCTGGAGAAGAGCACCATCCTGTTCGTCACCCACGACGTCGAGGAAGCCATCTACCTGGGCGGGCGCATCGTGTTGATGGCGCCGCGGCCCGGGCGCATCGACAGCGTCTACGAGGTGCCGCTGCCCGCCGAACGCCACCAGGACATGAAGCTCTCCGCGGAATTTCTCGCCCTCAAGCGCGAAATCCTCAATCGCATCCGCGAAACCTCCGGCATGAGCACCGACCTCGAACTGCTCGAACAGCTGAGCCGCAGCGCGCCGGCCTGAACGGCGTGGGCGCGGGGTGGACGGCGGGCGCGTGGGTGGTGGGCTGAAGCCCACCCGACGGGATCAGGCCGACGGAACGTGGGCGGTGGACTGAAGCCCCCTACTGGATCAGGTCCGGCTCAGCCGGCAACTCAGGGCGCAATGGTCGGAGACGCCGGTGCTCAGGACGACGTCCTCGAGCCGGTAGCCCGGCGTGTGGAACAGCCCGTCGACCATGAACGGGATGTCCCCGGCGCGGTGCAGCGAGCCGTCGATGCTGGTGGTGTGGTGCGGCGGGATGCCGTCGATGAAATGCTCGGCGATCAGGTCGAAGGTGGCGCGGCCGCGCGGGGCGTTGAAGTCGCCCGCCAGCAACAGGTCGCCGGCCCGCCGCGCCTGGGCTTCGGCAAGGCCGATCAGCTTGCCGGCGCTTTCGCGTTGGTACGGCGTGGAAGTGCCGAACGGCGTGACGTTGAGGTGGGTGACGGCGATGCGGAAGCCGCCGACGCTGGCGCTGAGCATGACTTCGGCGATGCTCAGCGGGTCGGCGCCGCGCTTGCCGTCCGTGCTGAGGAAGGTCATCTCGCGGATGCTCCCGGCGCTGCCGGAGTAGTACTCGGCGCACACGTCCGTCAACGCCGTATCGCGGGCGATCAGCCCGACGCCGACCACGTTGTCCGACCCCTCCCCCGGATAGCGCGCCATCGCCGCGAAGCTCATGGGGCTGCCCATCAGTGCCTCGAAGAACGGAATGTCGCGCTCGCACAGCTCCTGCAGGCAGAGCACGTCCGGACGTTCGCGCCGGAGAAAGGCCTCGACACGCGGCAGGTGCATGGAACGTTCGATGTTGACGGAGACGAGCTTGAGCGACATGGGATCGGCGGGCAGTGGAATGAGGCGCGGGGTGCGCACGGCCGGCGACGGGACCGTGCAACGAGGATGCCGGAGTGTACCAGACGCCCGCGCCAGACCGCCCGCGTCCGCCGCCAGGCGCCACCGGGCGCGGCCTCAGGAGCGGTACAGCTTGAGGCTCTGCACACGCTCCCGGTAGGCCGCCATGCGCTCCTTCAGTTCGTCCTTGCGCTGCGCTGCCACGCAATGCAGCAGCACGTTGAGGGCGCTGGTCAGGCCGCCGGTGGACTCGAGGATCAGCCCGGTCTTGGTCTTCATGGTGATGATCCAGGGCGTGTCGATGTGCCGGGCGATGCCGTACTCGTCGGTGAAGACCACCAGGTCGGTGTCGTTCTTCAGGCAGGTGTTGGCGAAGGCGATGCCGGCGTCGGCGTAGGGCGCGATGTCGATGAGGATCACGCAGCAGCGCTTGTCGCGGCTGTCCAGCCAGTGGCCGAGCACGCCGCTGTAGAGGTCGAGGTATTCCACCCCGGAGCGCACCAGCGAAAGGCGGTTGGCGAAATCCTCGGCGAGCCCGCGGATGGTCTGGAAGCCGCAGACGAACACCCGCTCGGCTTCGCTGACGCGGGCGACGACGTCATGCCAGTGCTGGTTGCCGAGCTGGCTGGCGAAGGCGGTGAGCGCTTCGATTTCCTCGTTGAGGTGCGCCAGCAGGTCGTCCGGCTGGCGTTCGACACGCTCTAGCAGGGTGCTGTTGAGCAGCGACTGCACGCGCACTTCGTCGCGCAGTTCTTCCTTCAGGCTCTTCAGCCCCTTGTAGCCCAGGCGCCGCAGGAAGCGGCTGACGGTGTTCGGGCTGACGCCGCTCTTCTGCGCCAGGGTGGTGCCGTTCTCGAACGAAAGGCTCTCCAGGTTGGCCTGGATGTACGCCCACAGCGAGCGCTCGGCCGGGGTCAGCTTGCCGCTCAGTTGTTCCATCTTGCTGTCCAGCATGGGCGAAGCTCCGCTGCTCTGGAATTTTTATGTCAGAGTATTGATGACTGGAAGAAATCTACTATATGCTCGACCCGTCCGGCAAAACATAACGACTAGAAACACGCGTTCTTCCTTTCGGCCCTTCGGCCATGCAATTCCTGCCCCAACCAAAGGCTCGCTTCATGCGGGCGGATAATCAGAAACGGAGTACAGGAACATGCCCGCACCCTATCACCGCAACGCCCTGCGCCACCTCGCGCGAGGCGCACTGGCCGTTTCGGCCCTGCTCGCCAGCGCCGTCGGCCAGGCAGCCGAGGAGCTGCACCTGTACAACTGGGGCGACTACATCAACCCGCAGGTGCTCAGCCGCTTCACCGAGCAGACCGGCATCAAGGTGTCCCTCGACACCTACGGCAGCAACGAGGAAATGCTCGCCAAGCTGCAGGCAGGCGCCAGCGGCTACGACATCATCTTCCCCTCGGTGCACATGCAGGACAGCATGGCCGCCCTCGGCCTGCTGGAAAAGACCTCCATCGACCAGAGCCCGGCGTTCGCCAACATCGACCCGAGCTTCCTGCGCGCCAAGTCCGACCCCAAGGGCGAGTACTGCATGCCCTACGCCTGGGGCACCGTGGGGATCTTCTACAACAAGACCAAGGTCAGCAAACCGATCGAGTCCTGGGCCGACTTCTTCGCCGAAGCCAAGGCCGGGAAGAAGGTCATCATGCTCGACGACATGCGCGAGACCCTGGGGGTCGGCCTGATCGTCAACGGCAAATCGGTGGACAGCACCGACCTTGCGGACATCAAGCAGGCCGAATCCTGGCTGCTGGAGCGCAAGCCGCTGGTCTCCGCCTTCACCTACGAGAGCGTGCCCATGGTGCAGTCCGGCGACGTCGCCGCGGCGCACTACTTCGTCGGCGCGATGATGTACGTGAAGCAGGACCCCGAGCACTTGGCCTACGTGATTCCCAAGGAGGGCGCGACGCTCTACCAGGAAGACATGTGCGTCCTCAAAAGCGCGCCGAACAAGGCCAACGCCAAGCGCTTCATGGAGTTCTTCCTGCAACCGGAGATCGCCGCGCTGAACACCGAGCAGCAGATGAACGGCACGCCGAACAAGGAAGCGCTGAAGCTGCTGCCGGCCGAGTTGCGCGACAACCCGGAGGTCAATCCGGGGCCGGAGGTGATGGCCAAGCTGCAGATCTTCCACGACCTCGGCAAGGACCTGAAGAAGTACGACCGCGCCTGGACGCGCGTGCGCACGGCGAACTGACCCGCCGCCAGGCCCCGTCCGCGTTGGCGTCACCCGCCAGCCGGCTCACTCCCAGAGGGTTCGCGACCGCCGCTCGCGCCGGTCGCGACCTTGCGCTTTCCCGGAGTCGTTCATGTCACATGCCAACAACCCGGTGGTCGAAATCAGGGCCGCCGTGAAGCACTACCGCACCCCCGAAGGCCACGCCGTCCGCGCCCTGGACGGCGTCGACCTGAGCGTCGGCGCCAACGAATTCGTCACCCTGCTCGGCCCCTCGGGCTGCGGCAAGACCACCCTGCTGCGCACCATCAGCGGCTTCGAGAGCCTCGACAGCGGCGAACTGCTGATCCAGGGTGTCGCGATGAACCAGGTGCCGCCTAACCGGCGCCCGGTGCACACCGTGTTCCAGAGCTACGCGCTGTTCCCGCACCTGTCGATCGGCGACAACGTCGGCTACGCCCTCGACGTGCGGGGCGTGGCCAGGGCCGAACGCCGTCAGCGCGTCGGCGCGGCGCTGGAATTGGTCGGCATGGGCGGGCTGGAGAAGCGCAAGCCGGGGCAACTGTCCGGCGGCCAGCAGCAGCGCGTCGCCCTGGCCCGCGCCATCGTCGACCGCCCCGCCCTGCTGCTGCTCGACGAACCGCTTTCCGCCCTCGACCGCCAGCTGCGTCAGGCCATGCAGCGCGAGCTGAAGAACCTGCAGCACGAGCTGGGCATCGCCTTCGTCTTCGTCACCCATGACCAGGAAGAAGCGCTGACCATGTCCGACCGCATCGTCGTGCTCAACGGCGGCCACGTGCAGCAGGTCGGCGCGCCGCAGGACATCTACGACCGCCCGGCGAACGCCTTCGTCGCCGGCTTCATCGGCGAGAGCAACCTGCTGCGCGCACGGGTCGAATCCTGCGCGGACGGCGTCGCCACGCTGGTCGGCGAGCAGGGCGATCCGCTGCGCCTGCCGAGCGCCGGTCTGCAGGTCGGCCAGCCGCTGCACATCCTGCTGCGCCCCGAGCAATTCCACCTCGACTGCCCCGGCGACCCGGCCGCGCACGGCGCGCTGGACGGCGTGGTCGAGCAGACCGTGTTCATCGGCAAGGATTTCGAAGTGAGCCTGCGCAGCGCCACCGGCAGCCGCATCAAGGCGGTGGTGCGCGACGCCTCGCGCCAGGCCCTGCAACGCCTGCATCCGGGCGCCGGCCTGCGCCTGTGGTACGCGCTGGACGCCGCGCACCTGATCGCCGGGGAGGCCTGATGCTCACCGCCGAGAACCGCGCGCGCTGTCGCCTGGCCGGGCTGCTCAGCCCGGCGACCCTGATCATCGGCCTGTTCTTCGTCGTTCCGCTGGCGATCATGGCACTCTACAGCCTGCTCGAGCCGGGCCTGTACGGCGGCGTGGAATGGACCTTCTACCCGGACAACTTCGGCCGCATCCTCGGCTGGGCCGACGGCAGCAACGAGGAATTCGACGTCGTCTACCTGCAGATCCTCCTGCGCTCGTTCAAGCTGGCCGCGATCACCGTGCTGCTGACCCTGCTGGTCTGCTACCCGGCGGCGTTCTGGGTCAGCCGCCAGCCGGAGCGGCTGCGCAACTTCTGCCTGTTCCTGATCACCCTGCCGTTCTTCACCAGCCTGATCGTGCGCCTCTACGCCTGGGTGCTGATCCTGCGCCCCACCGGCTTCCTCAACGCCAGCCTGCAGGGCCTGGGGCTGATCGACGCGCCGCTCGACCTGATCTACACCGAGGGCGCGGTGTTGCTGGGGATGACCTACATCTTCGTGCCGTTCATGTTCCTGCCGATCTACGCCAGCGTGGAGAAGCTCGACCGGCGCCTGCTGGAAGCCTCTGCCGACCTCGGCGCCGGGCGCTGGCAGAGCTTCTGGCGGGTGATCTTCCCGCTGACCCTGCCGGGCATCGCGGCCGGCTCGATCATCGTGTTCATTCCCAGCCTGGGCAATTTCATCGTGCCGTCGCTGCTCGGCGGCGCGCGCGTGCTGATGATCGGCAACCTGGTGGAGCAGCAGTTCCTCGCCGCGCGCAACTGGCCGTTCGGTGCCGCCCTGGCGATGCTGATCATGGCGGCGGTGCTGCTGTTCCTGCTGCTCTACGTGCGCTCGCAGGGGCGCGCCGCGCTGAAGGAGGCCGCCCGATGAACAGACTGCTCGGACTCATCGGCCGCCGCCTGCTGGGGGGCTACAGCCTGGCGTTCTTCGTCTTCCTCTACCTGCCGATCGGCCTGATCGTGGCCTACTCGTTCAACGGCAACCCGCTGAACATGATGATCTGGAGCGGCGCCAGCCTGGACTGGTACCGCTCGCTGTTCGGCCTGTCCAATTCGCTGAGCGAGAACACGCTTTACGTCGAATCCACCGGACAACTGCTGGCGGCGCTGCGCACCAGCCTCGCAGTGGCGCTGGTCACCACGCTGATCTCGACCCTGGTCGGCACGCTCACCGCGCTGGCCCTGGCGCGCTACCGCTTCCGCCTGCAGGGCTTCTACCGGGTGCTGCTGTTCCTGCCGATGCTGATGCCGGACATCGTTCTCGGCATCGCCCTGCTGATCTTCTTCGTCGGCGCCGGCGTACCGCTGGGCAAGGGCTCGATCATCATCGGCCACTGCACCTTCCTGATCAGCTACGTGTTCCTCATCGTCAGCGCGCGTCTGGCCGGCATGGACACGCGCCTGGAAGAGGCCTCGGCCGATCTCGGCGCCTCGGCCTGGATCACCTTCCGCCGCATCACCCTGCCGCAGATCCTCCCCGGCGTGCTCGGTGGCGCGTTGCTGGCGTTCATCATCTCGATGGACGACCTGGTGATCACCTACTTCATCTCGGGTGTCGATTCGACCACCCTGCCGGTGTTCATCTACGGAATGATCCGCCGCGGCATCAAGCCGGAAATCAACGCCATCGCCACCCTGCTGCTGCTCGCTTCGCTGCTGATCGCCTCCCTCGGGCTGTACCTGCGCAACCGCAAGCCCGCCACTTCCTCGGATGACCACGCCCATGGCTAAACCCCGCGCCCGCGAACTCGGCCTGGCCGTTCCCGGCACCACCGGCCCGCACAACGCGATCACCGACGTGCCCGGCGTGCTGGTCGGCTACCGCACCCTCGACTACCTCGCCGACAACGGAAAGCGGGTGAAGACCGGCGTCACCGCCATCCTTCCCCGCGGTTATGCGCGCGAGCCGCAGCCGGTGTGGGCCGGCTTCCACGCGCTGAACGGCAACGGCGAGATGACCGGCACCCACTGGATCGAGCACGGCGGCTATTTCGTCGGCCCGCTGTGCATCACCAACTCCCATAGCGTCGGCATCGTCCACCACGCCGCGACCCGCTGGACCCTGCGCCAGTACGCCGAGGCCTGGGACGCCAACCACCTGTGGGCGATGCCGGTGGTGGCCGAGACCTACGATGGCGTGATCAACGACATCAACGGCCAGCACGTCAGCGAGGCCGACGCCCTCGCCGCGCTGGACGACGCGCAGGACGGGCCCATCGCCGAAGGCAACGTCGGCGGCGGCAACGGGATGATCTGCTACGGCTTCAAGGGCGGCACCGGCAGCGCCTCGCGCCTGATCGAGATCGACGGCCAGCGCTACACCCTGGGCGCCCTGGTGCAGGCCAATCACGGCCAGCGCGCCTGGCTCAAGGTGCTCGGCGTGCCGGTCGGCGAACGCTGGGGCGAGGAAGCACCGGTCGGCCTGGAGCGCGAGCGCGGCTCGATCATCGTGGTGCTGGCCACCGATGCGCCGCTGCTGCCGCACCAGCTCAAGCGCCTGGCACAGCGCGCAGGGCTGGGCATCGCCCTGGGCGGTACGCCGGGCGGCAACAATTCGGGGGATATCTTCATCGCCTTCAGCGTGGCCAACCCGCGCCCGCTGCCGCAGCTGGCGCCGACCCGGCTGAACCTGGACTACCTCAACGACGAGTGCTTCGACGCGCTCTACCTGGCGGCCGTGCAGGCCACCGAGGAAGCCGTGCTCAACGCCATGCTGGCCGCCGAGGATGCACCGATGCAGAAGCCCGAGGGCGTCTGCCGGGCGCTCGACGGCGAACGCCTGCGGCAGGTGCTGGAGGGTGCCGTCAGTCCAGCTTGACGACCTTGGCGAGGACGATCTTCGGACCCTTCATCTTCTTCACGATGATCCGCAGATGGTCGGTTTCCAGCACGTCCTCTTCTTCCGGCACCCGTTTCAGGGTGTCGTAGATCAGCCCGGCGAGGGTTTCCGCCTCGACGTGGTCGAGGTCCACGCCGAGCAGGCGCTCGACCTTGAACAGCGGCGTGTCGCCCCGCACCAGCAGCTTGCCCGGCTGGTAGGCGAGGATGCCGCGCTCGGCCTTGCGGTGTTCGTCCTGGATATCGCCCACCAGCACTTCGAGCACGTCCTCCATGGTCAGGAAGCCGACCACCTTGTGGTCCGCCTCCTCGACCAGGGCGAAATGCGAGCCGCCCTGGCGGAACTGCTCGAGCAGCGCGGAAAGCGGCATGTGCCGGGAAATCCGGTCGATAGGGTGGATCAGGTCGTCGAGCTTGAGCGCCGAGGGCAGCATTTCCAGCAGCGACAACTCCAGCAGCAGGTCCTTGATGTGCAGCACGCCGACGAAGGTCTCGGCGGCCTCGTCGTACACCGGGTAGCGGCTGTACTTGTGCCGGCGGAACACCTCGAAGACTTCCTCCAGCGGCGCGTGGCGCTCCAGGTAGACCAGGTCCTCGCGGGAATTGGCCCAGTCCACCACCTCCAGTTCGCCCAGCTCCACCGCCGAGGCCAGCACGCGCATGTCCTGGTCGCTGGGGTCGTGGGCGCGGCTGGAGTGCAGGATCAGCTTGAGTTCGTCGCGGCTGTAGGCGTGCTCGTGGTGCGGCCCCGGCTCGCCCTGCCCGGCGATGCGCAGGATGCCGTTGGCGCTGGCGTTGAGCAGGTAGATGGCCGGGTACATCAGCCAGTAGAACAGATACAGCGGCACCGCCGTCCACAGCGACAGCAGCTCGGGCTGGCGGATCGCCCATGATTTCGGAGCCAGCTCGCCGACCACGATGTGCAGGTAGGAAATGATGAAGAAGGCACTGAAGAAGGCGATGCCGTGGACCAGCGCCGGCGAGTCGATATCGAAGTACTGCAGCAGCGGCGTCAGCAGGTGGGCGAAGGCCGGCTCGCCGACCCAGCCGAGGCCGAGGGAGGCCAGGGTGATGCCCAGCTGGCAGGCCGACAGGTAGGCGTCCAGCTGGTTGTGCACGGTGCGCAGGATCTGCCCGCGCCAGCCGCTCGTCTTGGCGATGGCTTCGACCCGGGTGGCGCGCAGCTTGACCATGGCGAACTCGGCGGCGACGAAGAAGCCGTTGAGCAGCACGAGGAACAGGGCGAACAGCACGAGGCCGAAGTCGGCGAAATAGGTGTAGAGGGAGCTAGGGGAAGGGTCCATGGGGGGTTCGTAGGGCTGATGATGGGCTCAAGGTTGAGGGTTGGATTCGGGCTTTGCAACAGTTTCGGCGGTGAGTGGCCGAGTGGCCGCCCCGGCGCCACGGGCCTGGCCGCCAACGGCGCGCGCGGACGCGGCTCAGTCGTCCGCGGCGGACAACGCCTCGGCGGAAAGCGGAACGACCTGGGCCGGCGCGAAGTGGCAGGTGAAGACGCTGCCCTTGCCCGGCACGCTGGCGATTTCCAGCTTGCCGCGATGGCGCAGCAGCACGTGCTTGACGATGGCCAGGCCGAGGCCGGTGCCGCCGGTGCTCAGCGCGCGGCTGGAGTCGACGCGGTAGAAGCGCTCGGTGAGCCGCGGCAGGTGCTTGGCCTCGATGCCGACGCCGCTGTCGGCCACCTCCAGGTGTGCGCCCTGGGCGTCGCTCCACCAGCGGATGCGCACGTCGCCGCCGGCCGGGGTGTATTTCACCGCGTTGAACACCAGGTTGGAGAAGGCGCTGCGCAGCTCGGCCTCGCTGCCCTTGAGGCGCAGGCCCACTTCCATGTCCAGCTGCACGCGGTGGCCACGCTCGCCGGACAGCGCCAGGGCATCGGCACGGATCGACTGCAGCATCGGCTCCACCACCACCGGCTGGTTGTCCGAGGGGTAATCGGTGGCCTCCAGGCGCGCCAGCAGCAGCAGGTCGTTGAGCAGGTTCTGCATGCGCCCGGCCTGCTCCTGCATCTGCTGCATGGCGCGGCGCCAGCGCGGGCTGGTGCCGGGGTCGTTGTCGAGCAGGGTTTCCAGGTAGCCGGCAATCACCGTCAGCGGCGTGCGCAACTCGTGGGAGACGTTGGCGACGAAGTCCTTGCGCATCTGCTCCAGCTGATGGACGCGGGTCACGTCGCGCACCAGCATCAGGCGTTCGCCGTTGCCGTATCGGGTGATGAGGAACTGCAGGCGCAGCTCCTCGTTGATCGGCGAGGGAATCTCCAGCGGATCGGCATGCTGCTCCTGCACGAAATATTCCTTGAAGCGCGGATGACGCACCAGGTTGCCCACCGGCTGACCTTCGTCCTGACGACCCTTGAGCCCGAGCAGTGTCTCCGCCGCGGGGTTCCACCATTCAAGGTTGCCACCGCTGTCGAGCATGATCACCGCGTCGCGCAGCGCACCGGTGGATTCCTGGGCGCGGTCGATCACCGCCTGCAGGCGCTCGCGGGCCTGACGGTTGCGCCGTTGCAGGTGGTAGATGCGGTCGAACAGCTCTTCCCACAGCCCTCGCGCCTCCGGCACCTCGGCCTGCGCGTCGGCGCTTTCCAGCCAGCGCCGCAGACGCAGCAGGTCGCGCAGCAGCCAGCCGAGATAGAGCGCCAGACAGAGGGCGAAACTCCAGCCGTAGGCATCGCTGATGAAGCCGAGCAACAGCCCGCCGCCGATCAGCGCGAGCAGGTGGCGGAGCAGAATGCGGCGCCAATCGGTGTTCAAGGCGGGTCAGGTCCTGTGCGGGAGGAAACGGCGATCGGTCATGCGCAGTCTACCGGTTCGCAACGGCCGGCTGGTCGCGCCCGCCGTCAGCTCTTGGTGGAGAAGCGGTAGCCGGTGCCGCGTACCGTCTGCACCAGGTTCTCGTGCACCTCGCCAAGCGCCTTGCGCAGGCGGCGGATGTGTACGTCCACGGTGCGCTCCTCGACGTACACGTTGCCGCCCCAGACCTGGTCGAGCAACTGGCCGCGGCTATAGGCGCGCTCCTGGTGGGTCATGAAGAACTGCAGCAGGCGGTACTCGGTGGGGCCCATCTCGGCCGGCTTGCCATCGATGGTGACGCGGTGGCTGACCGGATCGAGCAGCAGGCTGCCGACCTCGATCGGCGCCTCGTTGTCCACCGGGCCGGCGCGGCGCAGCACGGCCTTGAGCCGGGCGACCAGCTCGCGCGGCGAGAACGGCTTGGTGATGTAGTCGTCGGCGCCGACTTCCAGGCCCTGGATCTTGTTATCCTCTTCGCCCTTCGCGGTGAGCATGATGATCGGCACTTCGGCGGTCATCTCGTCGCGCTTGAGGCGCCGCGCCAGCTCGATGCCGGTGGTGCCGGGCAGCATCCAGTCGAGCAGGATCAGGTCCGGCTGCCGGTCGACGATCAGCGCATGCGCCTGCTGGGTGTTTTCCGCCTCGAGGCATTCGTAGCCGGCCATCTCCAGCGCCACCGCGATCATCTCGCGGATCGGCGCCTCGTCGTCCACGATGAGGATTGTTCTACCTGCCATGTCCATTCCTGCCCAAACCATCTATGCGTCGCATTAGATAACGGAAATGTTGCAACGATGTGACAGGCGCGCGTCCGCCTAGAAGGCGTAATCCAGCACGATGCCGAGGAAGATCGCCAGCCCGGCCCAGTGGTTGTGCAGGAAGGCCTTGAAGCACACCAGCGGCTCGCGCCGGCGGGTGGCCCAGAACTCCCAGGCGAAACACGCCGCGGCCACGCCCAGGCCGAGATGGAACCAGCCGCCCAGCTCGAAGCGCCCGCCAGCCAGCAGCAGGCACAGCAGCGCCAGCAGTTGCAGCGTCAGGATGATCGCGCGGTCGGCGTCGCCGAACAGGATGGCGGTGGATTTCACCCCGATCTTCAGGTCGTCCTCGCGGTCGGCCATGGCGTAGTAGGTGTCGTAGGCCACCGTCCACAAGAGGTTGGCGATGTACAGCAACCAGGCCGCCGCCGGCAGGCTGCCGGTTTCGGCGGTGAACGCCATCGGCATGCCCCAGGAGAACGCCGCGCCGAGCACCACCTGCGGGTAGAAGGTGTAGCGCTTCATGAACGGGTAGCTGGCCGCCAGCACCACGCCGCCGACCGAAAGCCAGAGGGTGGTGACGTTGGTGAACAGCACCAGCACGAAGCTCGCCGCCAGCAGCACGGCGAACAGCACCAGTGCCTCCTTCGGAAGAATCGCCCCGCTGGCCAGGGGACGGGCGCGGGTGCGGGCGACGTGGCCGTCGAAATCGCGGTCGGCGTAGTCGTTGATCACGCAGCCGGCGGCGCGCATCAGCAGCACCCCCGCCACGAAGATGAACAGGTTCTTCGCGCTCGGCACGCCCTTGGCCGCCACCCACAACGCCCACAGGGTCGGCCACAGCAGCAGGTAGATGCCGATCGGCTTGTCCAGGCGCATCAGCTGGATGAAGTCCCAGGTGCGCGGGTGCAGGCGGTTCAGTGAGTGCAGCAGGCGGGTGTACATCGAGGGCGGCTCCGATCCGGTCGCGCGGAGTATACCGGCTCGCCGCCGGCGTCGAAGCGCGGAGCGCGGATCACGCCACGGCGGCGTGCCATAGCGCCGGCAGGAACACCTCGGCGACCAGCACGCCCAGCGCGCCACGGCGGAAGCACGAGCGCCGCGCCCAGAGCCCGACCGCGGCCTGGTCGCCCGGCAACCATTCGGCCGGATAGACGCAGGCCTGCAACTCGCCCCGCGCGAAGGCCTGGTCGCTGAACAGCAGTTCGCCCAGCGAGCGGCTCCCCAGCGCCTCCAACGCCAGCCCGGAGCCCTCCAGCGCCGCGCGTGCGGCGACGCTGCGGGCGAATACCCAGGGCTGGCCGTGGCCGCGCAGCAGCACTTCGCGCACCCAGCCCTGGCTGCCCGCGGCGACACCGAGCGCCGCGCATTCCTCGTCGCGCAGCGGCTGCCAGCCTTCGGCGAGCGGCCTGACGTCGAACGCGCCGCTCGCCAGGGCGGTGAGGCGACGGGTCAGCGAACCCTGGTCGAACAACCAGTCGCGCACGGCGGCATCGGCGGCGGGTGGCAGCTCGGCAGCGCCGAGCCAGCGGGGGGAAGGAGCGGAAGAAGGGATCGACACGGCAACCTGGGCGAGATTCAAAGCGCGAAGTCTACCCGAACTGGCGGTCCGCTCAGGCGGTGGCGTCGCGCCGGCGGACATGCGTCGGCCCGGCGCGCTCTTCGATCTGCCGCTCGACGTCCTTGCGCAGGCCGAGCAGGAAGGCCAGCTCGGCGACCACGAACAGCGGGCCGACCGCCAGACCCATGAGGTCATCGACGAACGCCGGCTTGCGCCCCTCGTAGTAATGGCCGACGAACTGAATCACCCAGCCAACGAAGAACAGCCCTAGCCCGGCGCCCAGCCACAGCGCGGTGCCCTGCATCGCCAGCGCCGCGCCGGCGGCCAGGCTGAGCAGCAGCAATACGCCCATGGTCAGCCCGAAGCGCAGGTCCAGGCGCAGGTAGAACAGCCCCGTCACCAGCGCCAGCAGCGCCGCCGGAGACAGCCACAAACCGCCCAGCAGCAGACCCGGCCGCGACAACAGCACGGCCACGGCGACCACGATCAGGGGGATACCGACGAAATGGGTGAGGATGTTGCGCTTGTCGCGGTGGTAGTCGGCGTATTGGGCCAGGTGATCGACGAGGGTTTTCATTGTTGTTGTCCTCAGGATTGAGCGTCGATGATGCGCAAGCCCCAGGCAGACGGCAAGCGGACCTGCCGGCCCGGTCACGGTCTCGCGCCGCGCAGGCCGAACGCCCGCACACGCGGCGACCGGGTTCTCAAGGCTCGGGGCGATAGCCCAGGCGCAGCCCGCCCCAGTGCCGGCCCAGCACGCGGATCGGCACCGAGAGGTCGTGCATCAGCTCGCCGGTATCGCGCATGTAGGTCTGCAGCAGCAGGCGCTGCTGGTGGCTGCCGCAGCGGCGTCCGGTTCGGTCGTCGAAGATCCGCTTGCTGCGGCTGCGCAGCATGTCCTGCGCCGGGTCGCCGGTGGGCGCATGGCTGAAGGCGCGGTTGTGCGTCGGCACGTAGCCCTCCGGGGTGCTGGCGATGGCGAACACCAGGCCATCGTGACGCGCCAGCAACGGCTCCTGGATGGCCGGCAGCACGTCGTCGCTGTAGCTGTCGAAACGGGTGCGGTAGCGCGCCGGGTTGCTGCCGGCGACCAGCCGGTAGTTGCGGTCGAAGAGGTCGTCGACGCTCAGCTTGCCGGCGGCGATATCCGCCTCGAACCGCGCCGCGATGGCCGCCGCGCCTTCCTGCGCGAGGTCGAAGATGCGCTGGTGATAATCGTCCAGGCGCACCTCGGCGAGTTGCTCGCTGACCGCCTCGGCCTGGCCCACCAGTTGAGTCGCCGCCTCGCCGAGCTGGCGCGTCTGCGCATCGCTGGCGTGGGCGTCGGCGCGCAACTGCGCCAGCGCCTCGAACAGTTCCACCAAGCGCTGCTGGTTGTCCTGGGTGCCGGCGGCGATCTGCGCCACCTGCGCCTCGACGTCGCCGGCCAGCCCGGCGATGCCGGACAGCTGACGGCCGGTCTGCTCGACCTGCCCGGCCGCTTCGTCCAGCTCGCTGGCCTGCTGCTGGATATGGTTGACCACCGCTTCGCTCTGCTGACGGATGTCGGCGACCATCTGGCCGACTTCTCCGGTGGCCTCGGCGGTGCGTGCGGCGAGGTTGCGCACCTCGTCGGCGACCACCGCGAAACCGCGCCCGGCCTCGCCGGCGCGCGCCGCCTCGATGGCCGCGTTGAGCGCCAGCAGGTTGGTCTGGCTGGCGATGGACTGGATCACCGCGGTGACCTGGCCGATCTGCTCGGTACGTGCGCCGAGCCCGGCGATCAGCTCGCGGCTGGCGGCGGTCTGCGCGCTGAGCTGCTGCATCCGGCTGATCGCCTGCTGCAGCTCATGCTGCCCGCTGTCGGCGCTCTGGCGCACGGCCTGCGCGGCTTCCAGCGTATGCCCGGTACGCTGCGCGCTGTCCTCGCCGGTGGCCGTCATCGCCTCGGCGCTGGCGGCCAGCTGGTCCACCGCGGCCATTTGCGATTGCAGCTTGCCGGCCAGTTGCTGCACGCCGAACGAGACCTGGGCGGCATACAGCGCGTTGTGGCTGGTGTGCCGCGACAGGCTCTGGCTGAGCGCGCTGAAGTCGGTCGCCGGCTGTGGCGCGGCGCTCCCTTCCGCCGGACGTTGCCAGGGGCCCAGCCACGGCCACAGCGCCAGCAGCAGCGCCGCCGGAATGCTCAGCCACAGCGGCAACGCCCAGGATTGGTAGACGACGACAAGCAGGATCAGCCCGGTCGCGTGCAGCAGGCAGGCGACGGGGTGGCAACGGTAGCTGGATGACATGCGGCGTTCTCGTTGTTATTGACCGGTCATGCCTGCATTTAGGCAGTTCTCGCGCGGCCACGCCATCGCCGAATGGTCGTAACGACGCTGAACTTTGTTATCGGCCGCCGCGCCGCGTAGTTGAGCGGCGCCGCTTGCCACCGGTCTTCTCAGAAGAGGTCCAGTTGGCCCTGGTCGGGCGTTGCCGGCGCAGTCTCCATGGGCACGTCCTCCCGCGCCAGCCGCCGGGCCAGGCCGGCCGCGCGTTCGGCGCGGGTTTCCACCGCGTCGAGCAGGCGCGCCGGCAGGCCCCAGATGTCCACGCGGTGCTTGGCGCGGGTGATGCCGGTGTAGAACAGCGCGCGGGTCAGCAACGGGCTGGGCAGTTCGGGCAGTGCCAGCAGCACCTCGCCGAACTCCGAGCCCTGGCTCTTGTGCACGGTCATGGCGAACGCGCTGTCGTGGCTGGGCAGGCGCGCCGGGGCGAAAGCGCGATAGCCGTCCTCTCCCTCGAAATGGACGCGCAGGCCGAATTCACCGTGCAGGCACAAGCCGATGTCGCCATTGAACAGGCCGAGGGCGTAGTCGTTCTGCCGCACCATCACCGCGCGGCCGGGATACCAGCGTTCGCGCTCGGGCAGGCTCAGGCGGCGCTTGATGCGCGCTTCCAGCGCCTCGTTGATGCCCGTCACGCCCCACGGCCCCTCGCGCTGCGCGGTGAGCGCGCGGAAGGCGTTGAACGCGGCGAAAGCCTGCGCTGGGTCGCCGCCACGCGCCGCCTGCAGGTAGGGGCGATACGCCTGGTCGAGGCGCTCCAGCAGTGCCGCCGGGGACGGCTGGTCCTGCCAGTGCAGATCGGCGCGGTTTTCCCGCAGCAGGCTCAGGGTGCCCGTCGCATCGCCGCCGTTGATCCGCCGCGCCAGCTCGCCGATGCCGCTGTCGCCGGCGAAACGGTGGCTATGGGTGAGCAGCACCACGGCGTCGCCGAGTTTCGAGCGCGGCGCCTCGACCGCCACGGCCTGGCCGGTGATGCGCTGCAGGTCGGCCACCGCCTGGGCGTCGAAGCCGCGCCCTTCGCAGAGTTCGGCGAACACCGCGCCGGCCTCCACCGCGGCCAGCTGGTCCTTGTCGCCGAGCAGGATCAGCCGCGCGTGCGGCGGCAGCGCGTCGACCAGCTTGGCCATCAGCGCCAGGTCGACC